>JAFMRP010001392.1 GCA_017354095.1 Ktedonobacteraceae bacterium | reverse complement strand
AACATTCATGAGGCGATCACCCACGCGCTTGCCGCTGCTGACTCCTCCACAGCAGCCAATCTCATGGAACAGACGGTCGAAGCGTTCTGGCTACGTGGAGAAGCGGCGACGATGGCCCGCTGGGCGCTGATGCTGCCAGAGCAGACGGTGCATGAGCACGCGCGCCTCGTGCTCACGACAGCACTCTTCCTGCTCTCCACGGCGACCCAGACCACCCAACAACAGCGCACCAGAATCTCCCAGGAGGCTCAGCAACTCATAGCACGGGTTGAACCAATCTTGCGGCTGCCCTATGGTGAGATCGATCAGGAGGGCTGGGCCACAAGAGTAGGCGCTCTTTCACCCTCCAAAGGTCGAGAAGCCCGTCCCAGCAAGGACACCCTGCTGCATCGACGTCTGCGCCTGCTCCAGATCTATCTGGTCTTTTGGAATGCCGTGGCCCATGGGGATGATGAGTGGATGAAGAGCATGGAGCAGGAGATTGAGGAGGAGCTTGAGCGCGAGGAGGAGGCGATCTGGCAGCTCGTGCCGCTCGCCTGTAGTTTCCTCCTTCACTCCACGGTCAGGCAAGAAGGGGCGAGCCTGATGCCGCGACTGCTCGCAGCCTATGAGCGGACGAGCCAGTCGGGAAACCGCTATGCGGCCTCCAAAGTCAGGCAATGGTTGGCCATGGCGGCGCTGGAGGCGGGACAACTGCATCTGGCGTATGAGGAGAGTCTGGAGGCTCTCGACCAGGTCGAACCAATTGCGGGCTATGCCCTGCTCAAAGGTTACTTTGAGCTGACCCTGGCACGGGTGTTCTACCAGTGGAACCGCCTGGAGAATGCACGCAGTTTGCTGGACACGGTCGTGCAGGACGCCACAGCCTGGCAGCATCTGGATGTGCTCGCAGAAGGACTCATCGAGAGTGTCAGAGTTGCGCTCGCAAGAAGGGAGTGGGCGGAAGCCGAGTTCGCGCAACACGAACTGGAGCGGTGGGTGCAACACGAGCATTCTGTGGTCTTCGCAGGGCGGCTGCCCATCGTGCGTGCGCAGTGGTGGCTGGCGCAAGGACAACTCAAGAAGGTGTCCGGCTGGGCCGCTGGTGTCCTTTTTCCAGAGGGGCCGTGGGATAGAAACCAGTATGATGCCTTCCCGGTCGTGATCCGGATGTATTTCGCCCAGCAACGTTTTTGGGAGGCATTGAACTTGCTGGAACGCTTCCGTGGGCACCTGGATCGACAGGCCAATAGCAGGATCACCATAACGTATCTGGCTCAGTTGCTGGTAGCGCTGCACCAGATAGACAAACGCGAGCAGGCCCGAGGGATCGCAGCACGTCTGTTCACACTGACGGAAGCGGAGGGCTACCTACGCGTGTACCTGGATGAAGGCGAACCGATGAAGCAGGTGCTCCAGGCGCTGCTCGCCCCATATTCCCAGCAGCACACGTGGTCCGCCTCTCCCAGGACCTTCATCACAAAGCTCCTGGCGGCCTTCGAGCAGGAGCAGCCAGGCGTGAGCAGATCGCTGGAAGTACCGAAGGCACCCGGACCTACGCCTTCCCTGACAGCGCAGGCATCTGCTGGCTTTTTCCTGCAGGCAGTCACCCTCACCCGGCGGGAGCAGGAAGTCTTACGCCTGCTGGCCGCCGGAGCCTCCAATCAGGACATCGCCCAGGTCCTGGTGATTTCGCTGGAGACCGTGAAAAAACACGTCAGTCACTTGCTTGGCAAGCTTGGGGCCATCAGCCGTACCCAGGCGGTGGCCCTGGCGCGTGCCCGTTCGCTGCTCTAGTATCTTCTTCTCCCCAACAGGTCATCTTCTGTCTCGCAAAACTACCTCTTTTCTTCCACTTTTGAGGACTGTGTGGAGGACACATCCCATCTATACTTTCCTCATGATCAGAGCACTCTCCACAGACAGAGGAGGAGATCGATGTACTACCGCATTCACATTCGGGGACACCTTGATTCTGGCTGGCAAGACCGCTTTGCAGGATTACGCATCGAGCAGCAGGAGGCTGGTACCACG
>JAFMRP010000338.1 GCA_017354095.1 Ktedonobacteraceae bacterium | reverse complement strand
TTGAGCCCGTCCCTGACGAATAGCTGACGCACACCGCCCTGATCCATACGCACTCCTCCTCAAAATCTTCGCATACAGCACGCCGCTGCTATTTCGACGTCACAGAGAGGACGTCTCTCTGTATTAAAACACGTTTGCATAGGGCCAGCGGTTGCAATGTGACCAGCGAAGGCGGGGTGTGGGAAAAGGGAGGGGAGGATTGTTCTCAGCAAGCTTGATCTTCTATAATAAATAAGGTCAGAGCTATTTCTAACAAAGGAATTTTCTTTTACTTATTATCTTTTACTTATTAGAGGAGCGACTCATGGATATACGTAAGTGGTCAGATATACAGAAAATGGCGGTTTTTGTGCCATCTGAAGGACGTATTGTGGGCTGGGCGGATGATTTTTATTTTAAGGCGGGTACCAACGCCATCTATGCGCTACGTGTGCGTACACGTATAGATGGGGATCGTTCCTTGCCGATAACAGGTATCAAGGCCGTCGAAAAGGCACATATTTCTATTGTAAATTCACAGATGCTGACAAAGGCATTGCCGCCATTGCCACAGGGTGAACAGCTACGTGGCAGCAAGGTCGTGGATGAGAGTGGCAATGAGGCTGGTACCATACAGGACGTGCTACTCGATGTCACGCGGCCTAATACGCTGCACATCGCTGCATTTGAAATGGCTGGTAACAGACACAAAACGTTCACAGCCGATGAGATCGTCAGCTACGAGGACGGGTCGATTATCGTCTATAGCCGGGTAGCCAGGCGACTGCGCTAAGGCAATCATAAAAAGGTCATTCCCCTGTGGGAATGGTCTTTTTTATGGGTTATACACGCTGTCCAGTTCCTTCGCGCAAGCGGGCGACCTCGGCTTCGGCCTGGCGAGCATCGCGACCACGATGCAGCTTGCGCAGGGCTTCCGCCTTGCGCAGCCAGTTATCGGGATCACGAGGAGCGAGGCGGATAGCCGCCTCAGCTGCGTCCAGGGACTCCTGGTAGCGTCGCATCTGCTTGAGCACCAGCGACTTGTTATGCAGAGCTGAGACCATGCGTGGATTGATACGCAGCGCGCGATTATAGGCATCGAGCGCCATCTCATGGTTATTGAGATGATAGTAGGCATTGCCTTTGCCGTTCCAGGCGAGAGCAGCGTTAGGATTGATGATCAGAGCCCGGCTATAGGCGTCGAGAGCCTGTTCGTAGCGTTCCAGCTGGCAGAGCAAGCTGCCCTTACCATTCCAAGCCGGAGCATAGCGCGGATCGATCTGCAGGGCTTTATCATAGGAAGCCAGGGCCTGGGAGTAGCGTCCCATATCGGCCAGCACATTGCCACGGCGGTCATATGCCTTCACAAAGTTGGGATCGATACGGATCGCGCTATCGTAGGCTTCCAGAGCGCCCCTAAGCTGCTGCTGAGCGTAGCGCACATTGCCAACGCCATACCAGGCCGGGGCATAGTTGCGATTGATCTGCAGCGCCTCGTTAAAAGCCTTCAGCGCCTCTTTGAGCCGTCCCATCTCCAGCAGCACCAGTCCTTTGCCATTCCAATGATTGGCCATGGCTGGATCCTCTGCCAGCGCACGATCAAAAGCGATCAAGGCTTCCTGATAACGTTTCAACTGGCGCAGCACCAGGCCTTTATTGCTCCAGGCCTGAGCCATATGTGGATCATAATGCAGTGCGAGGTCAAATGAACTGAGAGCTTGCTCAGGCTTAGCAAGCGCGCTTTCCACAGCGCCTTTGCCATTCCAGGCGACCGGATTATCGGGGTCAATGATCACAGCCTTATCAAAAACTTCCAGCGCCTCCTGATTGCGATGAAGCATATTGAGGGCGGTGCCCTTGCCATTGAGCGAGGTGACCAGCATGGGATCAAGCTGCAGCGCCTTTTCAAAAGAAGAGAGGGCATCGCGGTGCTGGCCTTTTTGCGCGTAGGAGAGGCCCCGGCCCTGCCAGGCCAGTGCATTCTGGCTATCGCTTTGCACTGCCAGATCGTAGGTATTCAGAGCCTCGTTCACCCGATTCTGTGCATAGAGCCGGTAAGCATCTTGCAAGAGCTGGTTAGCGGGCCTGGTAGCTCCAACAGCAGAAGAGGAGCTTGTAGAGGCCGTTGTCAATGTGCCATTAGCACGCTGCTGGTCTATTTGTTTCAGTATCTTCTGCACATCTTGCGCGCTGGCAGGACGCTTATCCGCGCTCATCTCCAACATCTGTCCCAGCAGGCGCTCAAGTTCCAGCGGAACGGATGAATTGAGCTGCGAAGCAGGACGAAAGAAGAAGGGCTGCTCACTGGGATCAACGCCCGTAAGCAGACAGTGCAGCAGCGCGCCCAGGCTATAGATATCGGAGCGTGGGGAGCTCTGTGATTTGCCGTATTGTTCAGGAGCAGCAAAGCCTGGGGAGCCTAGCGCCACGGTATCATGCTGTTGGCCTGGTTTGAAGACGCGCGCGATGCCAAAATCGATCAGGTAGATATGGTCGCTGCCGCTGATCATCACGTTGGAGGGCTTCAGGTCGCGGAAGATAATGGGCGGCTGATGTGTGTGCAGATAGCTGAGCACATCGCACAACTCCCCACCCCAGCGCAGCACCTGCTCCAGGGATATAGGTTTGTTGCCAGCCTGCTCAAGATAGTCGTCCATCGTCTCGCCCTCGATGAAATCCATCACCAGGTACGAGCGTTCGTTTTCCGTAAAATGATCGTAGATGCGAGGCAGATTGGGATGCATCAGATCGGCGAGCAGGTGCGCTTCATGTTCAAAGGCTGCTTCGGCCTCCTGCTCATGAGCCTCGGTCAGACCAGCCCGGCTCATCTCTTTAATTGCGACGGGACGGTTATTGAAGCGCGTATCTACGGCTTTATAGACCGCGCCCATACCGCCCTGACCGATTCGTGTTTCTAGCTGGTAACGACCGTTTAGCAGCGTTTGCTCAGGCAAAGACCCGGTCGTGTGTTTGAAAGGGAGCGGTGCAGCGCAAAACTGGCAAAAGCGCGCCGTTGATCCATTCGCTGCCCCGCAGTTCGCGCAAAACTGCTCCTGCGTTGCCATCTGCAATTTACCTACTATTCCTCATTTTAGCATGAGTCAGACTTCAAGCTTCCGCGCTCCAGGCGTCTATCATATCATAACACAACCCTCTGAGGATAGCCTGAATAGCGGCGTATCGTGTCACCGGCCCGTCGCGCCCGCAACCACGCGCCACAGACGCAACCACTCGTCAATACTCAGCGTCTCGGCACGCCGGCTGCTTTCGATACCGGCCTCGGCCAGCCAGTCGCGTACGACTTCATTTTTATGATGTAGCCCGTGGGTCAACGAATTGTGTAACTGCTTGCGCCGGGCCACAAAGCCGGCCTGCACTACGCGGAAGAAGCTATCGCGCTCTCCGGCTGACAGAGGTGCCTGCGACTGCACATCAACGTGCAAGATAGCCGAGTCCACTTTAGGGGCTGGATAGAACGCGCTCGCAGGCACACGGGTAACAATACGTGGCTGGCCATAGAACTGGACGCTCACTCCCAACACGCTCAGATCGCCAGGAGTCGCGACGATGCGCTGTGCCACCTCCCATTGCACCATCACTACCATCGATGTGGGAGGATTCGTACTTTCTAAAAAGTGGCGAAATGTGGGCGCGGTAATGTAGTAGGGCAGGTTCGCCACCAGCTTATAGCTGCGCTGGTCAAAGACCTCAGATGGATTGAGAAAGAGCAAATCGCGCGCGATCAGCTCGACATTGGAGAAAGCGTGCGTTGTCTTCGCCAGCAATGTCAGCATATCGCGCTCCAGCTCAACAGCGACCACACGCCGGGCGCGCTGTGCCAGTTCGCGCGTCAGAACGCCGGTACCGGATCCAACTTCCAGCACTTCATCGCTGGACTCGATACGAGCCGTTTCGATAATCTTCTGTAAGACATTACGATCAATAAGAAAATTCTGACCAAAGCCCTTATTTGGGCGCATATTATGCGTAAGCAATAGCTCACGCAGCTCACGCACATTGGTTAAATCTATCTCCACGTTCCCCCTCAGCGGCGGTGATGTAAGCGCAGTCTTCCTGATATCCCAAGCAAGGCAAGAGCTATCAGCACGACAGCAGCAATCACCAGGGCAAAAACGATCAGCAGAGGTATCAGGAGAAGAAATGCGGTGGCGGCGATCAACGCTATAATGATTCCGATGATGAGCGGTAAAACAAACTTAATCACCAGGATAATCAGTGCGATAGCGATTGCCCAGCGCAGAACACGTTTGCCATTCTGAGGCTGGGGCCGCGCCCATGATGGTACCTCCCATTGCTGCTGTTGCTGCCTTTTGAAGCGGGTTTGCCCATCCGTGGACGAAGCGGAGGCGGATGCTCGATCGGGGCCACGCTCCGTGACACGTTCTCGTGTATATGTTACACGATCCTGCGCCTGATAGCTATATGGTGGGATAGAATCTTCGAATGTTGCCGGATGTTCTTCTTTCGGCTCATCTTTTTTCTTTCTGGCTGACCGGTAATAATATTGTGCTGGTTGTTCCTCTTGCGACTTCCCAGAAAGAAACTCTTGCTGGCCCATAATAAAACTCCTTAAAATCACGCAGACCGCTTCATTAGTAAGTACGCAATCCAGGTGTGAGAGTTGCAGAGTAACCTCATGGTCACGCAAGCGCAACGAAATTTCGACTTCAGACGTTACTATAAGGAGTGTATATTGTAGTATATCGCCTGAGGCGAATCGGCGCCAAAGCACCTCAACAATAATCCCTAATTATGCTATGATTAGAGATGGTTATTTTATGGGAAAAAGTCACATCTGCCTTGGAGGATGAAGGGCAATGTCCAGGAACAAATCGTATAATTCTCGTAATAGGAAATATACTTCGCGTGAAAATAATCTAGCTAAAAAACAGAAAAAAATTAAAGCGTATACTTTAGCAAACATAGAGGATGAGCCATCAGAACAGAAGAATACACAGGTTAGTGCTGAAATTGAGGCACCCGATAGCCAGCAAACGGCTGATGTTGTGACGTCCCATGTAGGTGAAACCGCGACTGAAAACGAGCAGGAGCCTGCCATGGAGCTTTCCCATAACGATGCTGAGAACGCCAATCAACAGCCATCTTCCACCGGGTCTGAAGATACGCAAGAGCGGCCTGCCGAGCTGGAGCAGAACGAGTCATCCATTGAAGAGCTTCCTACCACCACACACGAAAGTGTCCAGCCGGAGGATTCCAGGAATAAGCCGCACGAGGAGGCAGAGGAGCCTACTGTTGAAGAGCTACCCACGACCAGGATCGAAAGTGTGCGACCGGAGAACGCTTCCTCCTCTAATAATAAGCCTGAACCTGAAGAGGAGCAGGAGGAAACCACCGGGCCTGACGAGCCGCCCATCGAGGAGCTTCCTACCACCAGACATGAAAGTGTGAGGGCTGAGAAGAAGCCTGATGGCTCACCAGCAGCGGCTAAAGAGCAGATAGCCCCGGATCGCGCAAACGGAGAGGCAGCCGCGCATCAGAATGGGAAGCCCCGTTCTGCCAGGAGACAAACGCTGGTACCCGTCAATGATAGCGCCAGGGCGGGAGTTGATATTCGACAAGCAGGTACAGCGCTGGAGCGGGCACCGGGCAAGAATTCGCGACTGCTAGTGCCAGTAAAAACCACCGCAGATAGCGAGCGCAGGTTCTCCACGCACGATCAGGAGATATCGAGGCGTACTCGCGTTAATCGCCTGTTGATGCGTAGACGGCGCCATTTGCGCCTAAGCCGTGAACTGGCTCCTCGCGTCACGCTGGCGCTAGCTATCGTGCTGATTGTTCTCACCACATTGTTCTCCGGGAGTGCTGGGGCGGCCTATGCCTATTACCAGGCACAGATGCCATTACTCGATGGCATTGCGCAACATTCGCTATTTCAGACAACGCGCATCTATGATCGCAATGGCAAGCTCCTCTATGAGCTTTATAACAAACAGGAGGGGCAGGGACGTCGCACATACGTCAATTATAATGACATTTCGCCACTG
>JAFMRP010001391.1 GCA_017354095.1 Ktedonobacteraceae bacterium | reverse complement strand
CAGCAACAGGCGAACCAACCACCTTAGAACCATCCAGAGACGAAGAAACGCTGTCCCCTACGCCGCACGCGGAACCTCCTCCAGTTGTTATCAGCGAACAGGAGCTTGCGCAGCAGGTTGAGCACAGGGTGCAGGAGTCTGAGGGGACGGAAGCCGAGCAAAGCGCCGCCAGAGTGCTCCGTATAGCTATGATGCTCGAAGCCTGGGAGGCCGTGTCGGCGAGGTTCGATCACGTGCCCGACACAGCGCGAATGGATGCGGAACAACAGGTGCGCAGGTTTGAAGAATTTTATGCTGCCGTCCAGGCGGAGGCGCTTCATCGCACCGAGGTTATTCAAGAGGTCGCACTCGAAACTACTGTCAAGATGGAAGAAGGCCAGCTCATCGCGGAGCAGAACGCCAGGGCGGCTCAAGATCACTCTCTTGCAGCGCAGCAGACAACCGAGGCTGCCTTCACAAACATCACTTCGCAAGAAGTTCAGGATGACCAGCAGCTCTCGGAAAACCTGAATCGTGAAAGAACGGCTGCATACGCCGATCTGACAATACGCGAAGTAGGCGAAGAGCGGCAGCGTATCACCATTGAACATCAACGCAAAGAGGCTGCCGATGCGGCTTCCGACGATACGAATAGACCACCACAGAACAATTGATAAATAGAAGGGCCCCTTGTGGGAAGCTTGCGTCCCGGCGGTTTCTGTGTGGCCAGTACTAGAGGGAGCATATCATGACTGGAGATAGCGGAGATTTTTCACGTGGAATGGATGGGGGAATGGGTGATGGTGAAGGCTTTAAGTATTATTTCTTGCAAAGAATGGCCGATAGATATGCAGAAATCAAAGGGCGCCGGAGTAGTGGGGATGGAGAAGATGCCTCTGCTGCTGAAAGTGCCTCTGGTGACGCTTCCAGGCCGTTCGTGGGTGTGTGGAACGCACCGACCTTTGGCATTGGTGGGCTCCTCGAAGCATCGGCTCAGCGCCTGACAATTGATGACAAGGGGCACTGGGTGGTAAAAGCCCATGGAAGCGTGGAAGATGTGGAGCCTTATGCGTGGCTGGATCAGCAGTTGCGCAATCTGCCTGGAACGGCTTTCTTTGGTGATTCGGGGGAACGCAAAACATGGTGGGATGCCAATATGCCCCTCCAGGGAGAATTCAGTCAGGTTCCAGTAGGTAAAACGAAGTTGGGCCGGCAAATATGGGAACATCCTCTATCGCTCGCGTTCTCATCTCTCGAAGGTGTCTCTGCTTTGCAGCACCACCATGACGGGAACGCGAATGGCGTCCTTTTGAGCTTCGCTGATGGCAAGTTAACCTCTAGAACCGAAGCTACCCTGGTTGAGATTGGCTGGAGCCAGGAAGCTGTCAGAGAACTCAATACACGCCTGGACTCTCTGCTTCAAACTTATAAAGAAGGCGGCAATGCCGGAACTAAAGAAGCATTGCTTACCATAGCTCAACACGCTGAAGAAGTAGGCAATTTCATAGAAACACAAAATAAAGCGGCTCTGGAAAGAAATGTCGACGCGCTGGTTCATCATATCTATCAGCAAGTGCCGGGAACTGATCGCGAGGATGTTAAAATAGTAGTCCAGGACAGCTTTCAGAAAAAAGGCGCTCTGGATGCAGAGCCAATGCAGCAATTGTTGTCTAGATTGATATCTAGCGGCTTAGATCCGAGACAGGTCAATAATGACCTGAAGCTCGCTTTGGGAAAGCTGCATGAAGCTCATAAGCGAAATGATATAACGCAGGAGCTGGGTTTTTCGTTCCAGGCGCTAAGTGTGATCAATCCTGATGTGGCCCGGGCTGATGAAGGTTATAAAGCTATTCGAGATACTTTATCCGGGGAACCAGATGTATGGAAGGGTTTTGATGTTTTTAGTCGAGAATTACGCATGCACCTGGAAAGAGCGCAGTCGGTGAGCGAGGGCCTTGAACGTATTGGCTTGAAGGATATTCCAAAAGTTAGAGCAGCTATGCTTGAGTATCAAACCTGTGCCTCCCTGTGTGAG
>JAFMRP010000337.1 GCA_017354095.1 Ktedonobacteraceae bacterium | reverse complement strand
AGGGGCCCTCCTGCGTCCTTTCCCCCCGCGCCGCCGCAGGCGATTCCTTGCAGACGGCCTGAGCGCGCAGCGCTAGCCGCGGCAGCGGCGTTGGCCGTCTGGACAAGAGGCCGCGCATCTGTCAAACGAAGTTTGACAGGGTACAATCACCCTTTAGCCTCTGGACTCACGCACTGTATAACTGTAATCTCAGGCTGGCAATTGAAACGTATCTGGGGTTTGACCATGCCCAGCCCGCGATTCGTATATTGCAGCAGCGACCCAACGTGATAGAGCCCGGAGGCATATTTCTGGCCAAGCGCTGGCGTGATGGGCGGCCCTATAAATGGCACATTCACCTGCCCGCCATGCGAGTGTCCGGAAAGTTGCAGATCGAAGCGCCCGTTGGCAGCGGTAATATCGGCGAAATCCGGTTCATGCGCCAGCAGAATGGCAGCCCCCTTGTCCGGCATCCGATCCGTGATCTGCTGCAGTGCCGGCTTATTCTGAGTGATGGGATAGCGCAGGCGAGGTTTGGGCCAGAGATCATCGATGCCCACCAGGTGCAGCGTAGCCCCATTCCGCCGCTTGATCGTGTGATAGGTGTTGGTGAGATCCTGAATGCCCAGCGGCTTGATGATCGACCGTACCCAATCTGCTCCACTCCAATAATCATGATTCCCCAGGATCGCTAAGACCCCATCACGTGCCTCCAGCCCGCCCAATGCCGCTAAGATGGCAGGAGCATCGCTATAATAGCGCGTGACGAAATCGCCCGTAATCACTATCAGATCCGGGCGCTGCTGATTTGTCAGATTGACAATATATTGCAGCCGCGCGAGATCCATCCAGGAATTATCAACATGAATATCGCTGAGCTGCGCGATACGATAGCCATGAAATTCTGCCTCCAGCCGCGGCAAAAGCAACGGCATAACCTCCACATCGATATTCGCTGGCTCAAACAGCGTCATATATCCAAAGGTTCCACCACCCACCACCGCCGTCCCCGTAGCTATTTTGAGAGTCGTTCCGAGCAAATCACGCCTTTTTATACGTCGCGAAGCATTCTCAGACATAAAAAAATTTTTCTCCAACTAGTAATATCCTATCAGTACCTATTCCCTCACTACCAGTCCCTGTACACCTTCCTTCGCCTCTCTTGTGGAGGGTGGCGCACATTATTTATATATTTCTCATAGTCATATACGAGGCTCATTCGCGAGAAACAAGCATAAAAAGTTTACACCTTCTGATACGATTGGTCGTACTATAGGTTACATCTCAGGCCGCTGGCGCAGCTTCTCCACCGTCTCCGACCTCGGCGCAGCCGTGAAAATACAGCACTGCATAGCAGGATCACCACTCAGCTGAAAACTGGCCACCGTAAAGATCAGCCTGCCTAATTCGGGATGCAGAAGTTCACGCGCAACCGTCCCGTACGCTTTCCTTCGCACATTATGTCCTTTCCAGCTCTGCCGGAACTCTGGACTCACCCGGCTCAGCGCGTCAACAAATTCGTCCAACCACGGAGCACCAAGATAGCGCGTTGCCGTCTCGCGAAAGATTTCGACCATCTCCTGCGCCAGGCCCTCATGATCAACGAAGAGCCGGCGAAATGGCGTCTCCGTGAAAAGAAGCCAGAGGATATTGCGCTCACCATCCGGCATCATCGCAAAATCACCAAAAACGATACGCGCCGCCTTATTCCATGCAAGGATATCCATGCGTCGCCCCCGAATGTAAGCAGGATAGCCTTCAAGTCCGTCAAGCACAAGCTGATAGGCGGGAGGAAGTGCTTCATCAGGTAGAAGTGGTGGTGCGGACGTGGATGGTTCGGCGAGCAGAAACAAATGCCTCCGCTCATCTTGATTGAGGTGCAATGCCTCCGCAATGCATTCAAGCACATTGTGTGACACATGGATATCACGCCCTTGTTCCAGGTAGGTATACCAGGTGGTACTGACTCCCGCTGCGACGGCAACTTCTTCGCGCCGCAGACCCGGCGTCCGTCTGCGCATACCCTCCGGCAAACCAACCTGGGCGGGGGAGAGACGCGCGCGTCGTGTGCGAAGAAATTCCCCTAAAGTGGCACGCCGCTGGACCTCATCCGCTTTCTGATCTAAAACCATTTCCAGTCCCCCTTATCCTGGTACATTCAATTCTATCATTATCTCTGTCTGGTTCCATCACCACCAGCCCCATATAGTATTACCGATGAGTGTAGCACCGCTCATTAATGATCGTCAATTTTGCGCGATGGTGAATGTCACTCGTCGTTGGCAACACGCCTCGCGCAGAAACCCGAAACGTGCTCGGAAAAGGCCGCCCCGTATTTGTAGGGGCAAGGGGTGGAGTGGGGCGGCGTGGGGCCCTTGAGGTTGCCCGTCGCGCCCTTGACCTCTCTTCCTGATTACGTTTCGTGTGATTGCACTAGCGCGAGATCCATCACGCTGACAGAGGTCGCACGCGAGGCAACCCACCCATTGAAAGGATGAAAACATACATGCTCACAGCAGCACCGCAACAACATATTACAATCGGTACCATCCGCATAACGTATCTACCGGATGGCTATGCACTCTTCAGTCCAACAGATCTTTTCCCGGCAACAACCCTTGCGGACTGGCATCCCTACCAGCATCTGCTCAACCCTGACGGCCAGCTCGTCAGTAGTGTTGGGGCGTATCTCATTCAAACCCCCAATCACACCATCCTGGTCGATGCGGGCTATGGTCCCGGCCAGTATATTGAAGGGAGCATCTTTCTTCAAGGCGGCGAACTCCTCCCGGGCCTGAAGAAGATGGATCTGACCCCTTCCGATATCGACATCGTCTTTTTCACGCACCTGCACTCTGACCATGTGAGAGGGATCAGCCAGAAAATCAATGATAAACCGATCTTACCCTTTTCTAATGCTCGCTTTCTGGTACGACGTGCCGAGTGGCAGCGCTTTGCAAACCCGGCAGAATCAAGATTCGACGTCGAAGATGCGCTCAAACTATTGGAACCACGTATTGAACTGGTTGAAGAGAACGAATTTATTATTCCAGAGATAAGAGTTCTGGCGACACCAGGACACACTGCTGGACACTCATCACTCCTGATCTCTTCAAGCAATCAACGAGCCATTCTGTTGGGAGATACATTTCATAGCATCGTGCAATTCGAGCACCCCACCTGGACCAACTCCTTCGATCACGATCCCGAATTGGCGAAAAAATCACGCCAGCACATGCTACAAGAACTGGCTAAGCCCGCTACGATCGGCATCGGTACACACCTCGCCAATTCCGTCTTCGGCCATGTAACGCTTACTCAGGACAAGTACCAATGGCATATGTACCAGTGATCGTGGTATACATCCCACGGCCACACACACCAACTGAAGCGCGGTGCAGCCCATTGGGGGGCGAAGCCCCCGAATCTTTCTCTCCTGCGAGCCACCGCAGGTGGTGAGGAGTGTACTTGAAGTGAACTCTTATCCACCTTTTGTAGATTAAGGAAAACACATGATCTCAACCCCATCACAACAAAGCAAAATACACACCAGAATAGCACTGCTGGCCATCTGCCTTGGCTACTTCATGACTATTCTCGACTTAACCATCGTGAACGTTGCATTGGCTAATATCCAGCAGCAACTGAATGCAGATGTGACCGGATTACAATGGATTGTGGATGGATATTCCCTCGTTTTTGCCAGTTTTTTACTGGTTGGTGGAGCACTGGGCGACAGAATAGGTGGGAAAAACGTTTTTTTGGCAGGTCTTGCCCTCTTCACGCTTGCATCAACACTCTGTAGCGCTGCTCCTTCTCTCCTCATCTTGCAAATCGCTCGCGCCCTTCAGGGACTTGGCGCAGCCCTGCTTGTTCCTACAACGCTCGCTCTTTTACAAACAACAATTTCGGAGGCCAGTGAGCGAGCACGGGCTATTGGCCTCTGGTCAGCAATGGGAAACATCGCAGCCATTTCTGGCCCCATCCTTGGAGGCCTGTTGGTAAACGCATTGAGTTGGCGGAGCGTCTTTCTTCTCAATCTCCCTATCGGTATCCTCTGTTTTCTCCTGACCTCTCGTTTTATTGCTCCAGCATTTCACATCGACGAACAAAAATCCATCAATCCTCTGCTCGCGCTGAAACTGTTTCAAGAGAAAATGTTCTCCGCTATAAATGTAGTCGCTGTTTGTCATACATTTGTTTTTTATGGCGTGCTCTTTATCTTGAGCCTTTTCCTCCAACAGATGAAGCACTATTCTGCATCTCTTACTGGCTTTGCGCTCCTACCTGAATTTGTATGCGCTTTCTGCGCGTCCTCTCTCTCAGGAAGACTTCTGATCAGCATTGGACCGAGACGGGTCCTGCTCAGCGGCTTCTTCTTGAGTGCTTTGGCCTGCCTCGCCTTTATCTCTGTCGATGCACGAATCAGTTATATGCTTCTTGCGTGTATGCTTGCTATCCTTGGCTTCGGGCTATCACTTGTTCTACCTGCCATGGTTGGAATAGTCACTTCGCACGCACCAAAAACACAGGCGGGTATCGCATCGGGAATGTTGAATGTAAGTAGGCAGGTTGGCGGTGCCCTGGGAGTTGCGATCCTGGGCAGTTTTGTGGGCAACCAGCAAACGTTCATAGCGGGCATGCATCTCGCCTTTGTGGTCGCCGTAGGAGTCCTCGCGCTCGGGTTCGTATCTACATGGTTCTTTACGCCAGAACACAAAATATCCTGAGCTCAACACTCATTCGTATGAATGCACGCTCGGCGATATCTTGGGTGAAATCAGACAACACGCACCATCGCCGATGTCCACCATCCGATGGTGCCTCCCTCTCCCCACCATCTCGCTTGTATATCTCCATTAATATCTATTTATACGGATTTACTGATAAACAGCAGAAACACTTGAAAAATAGATAAGATAATGCTATAATCTTATTAGGCATATCATATGTTTATCGTAGCCATGATCTGCCATTCTCTTGTCGTGCGTCACACGTACCACTCCACCCTGGAGGTACCCATGCCCGGCACCAATGCCCTGCGCCCGCACACATCCGCCACCCGCGGCACCCCACATCCCCACCCTGATCCCACATTTACCGCCATCAATCTCAATCCTCATCCATCAATCACCATCCAACGCCATCAATCCAAAATGCCCCTCAACCCCCTCCTGATGACTCTGAAAAATGTATCACGGTCCATAGACAGCAAAAGGCAACCCGTAGGCTTACTATCTCACCCACTGACCCATCCGAATCCCGGTGCAGTGACTCGCTTGCAGCCTATCGCTTTAGCTGATGGGAGCCCGCAGGCATCCCACCGAACCCTACAATCCTGTCTTTGTCTCTCTCTTTTCCCCACGCTCATATCCTCTTCTATCCAATTCCCTGAGCCGAAGACACACGCCTTGCCATTAGATAACGCGAAGCGGAGACGCACCAGTACCGTTGGTGATCGGAATGGCAAGAGTGTGCCGGATTGTGCCGAATGTGTGACGCTTCTGTGTATATTTGCAGCGGCCTGGGAAGCGGCTGTGTCGGATTGTGCCGCATTTTTGCACAAGTTTTTGCAACTCGCCAATTTTTCGCGCCCATCCTTCCTCAGCCCGCTCCCGAAGCGACTGCGTCAGGTTGCGTCGGGTTTTTTCGGGTTGGTGTCGCTTTGAAGCGGCTTCCCAGGCCACTGCGTCGGGTTGCGTCGGGTTTTTGCACAAGTTTTTGCAACTCGCCATTTATTCGCGTCCGCCCCTCCTCACTCAGCCTGTGGAGCGGCTGTGGAACACTGTGGAGCATTTTTGTACACGTTTTGGCACCATGCCATCTATTCCTCAACTCAGCATACAAAATCCTCTCATCCGTGAAGGGTGTGAAGGGTCCGTGAAGGGTTGTGAAAGGTTTGTGAAGGGTTGCATCGGCTCCGCAGGCCGCTGTGAAGGGTACTCTACCTTTCCGAGCACCTGACCGCAGGGAGATGCGCAGCATCGTTGGTGCTCGGAATACAGAGGGCAGCCGGCTCGCGGCTGGAC
>JAFMRP010001390.1:1219-2015 GCA_017354095.1 Ktedonobacteraceae bacterium | reverse complement strand
TCCAAGTAGGAGTACATTGGGAGCCAGGATGAGAGCAAGGGGGAGCAGTGCTTCTGCCCACAGGGTGCTGATGACGATGGCAAAGAAGCTCCAACGACGACGCAGCAACGGGGCGGCGAGAGCGCCCAGGACCCCCGCGAGGCCAGTGCCAGAGAACAGGAGACCCAGATCGACCGCCGAGGCATGTAAGCGTTGTCCCAGCACAATAGCGATCAACGGGAGTCCCTCAGTCATCAGATTGCAGCCGAACAGCAACAGGGCCAGTGAGCGCACGAGCCGCTGCTCCCACAGCCACTTTAGCCCTTCTTTGACCTCTGTGCTCAATGCGTGTGCGGGGATGGTTCGCTCCTGCTGAAAGGGGGTCCGAATGAAGAGCAGGGAGAGGACGGAGCAAAGATAGGAGAGGGCATCGGCCAGAAAAGGAAAGAGTCTGCCCACCCCATAGAGCCATCCCCCTAGTGGCGAGCCGAGCAGCGTCGCGAGATTGAGGCCCGCAATATTCTGTGCGCTGGCGGCAGGGAGTTGCTGCTTAGAGACGACCTGAGGGAGGCTGGAGACCTCAGCGAGATCGAAGAAAACGAAGAGAATTCCTTCAAGGAGGGAGACCAGGTAGAGTTGAACCAGGGTCACATGGCCCAGCCACAGCGCCAGCGGAACACTTGCGACACACAGGCCTCGCCCGAGATTACAGAAGATCATCACCCGCTTGCGATTCCATCGATCCACCAGGGCACCAGCAGGCAGACTCAGGACCAGATAAGGCAGGGATTGCAGTGCCGCCGCGATCCCTGTCTGA
>JAFMRP010001390.1:0-1209 GCA_017354095.1 Ktedonobacteraceae bacterium | reverse complement strand
CTGCCTGAGCGGGTGAGCGTGTGAGAGCGAGGATGAGCAGCGGAAAAACCAGTTGCGAGACCTGTGAGCCAGTCATCGAAACCACCTGACCGCCCCATAGCAACAGATAGTCCCGGTTGCGCCACAGAGGAAGATGTTTGTGCTCAGCTTTCGACATCACGAGTCCTTTCTCGGGGAAAAAGAGGCCCCGCCTGGTCAGCAGCGGGGCCTTGAACACATGAGGAGAGTATAGCATATTCTGAACGGAAAAGTACTGTTTCATGAAAGAGCGAGAGGCCCTGGAGGGATTGACAGGCGGATCGTGTCTTAGTAATATAGGTTATTAGTAACATAGATTAATAGTAACCTATTTTGTTCCAAACAGAGAGATTTTGCGGAGGCGTGATGTCGATCAAATACGCTCTTCTTGGATTCTTGAGCTGGAGATCGTTGACCGGGTATGAACTCAAACGGCTATTCGCGGAGTCGGCGACGCTCGCCTGGTCGGGCAACAGCAATCAAGTCTACACGCCGCTAGTTGAGCTCCATAGGGAGGGCCTGGTCTCTGTCGAGGTTCAATTGCAGGAAACTCGTCCATCACGCAAGGTCTATACCATTACCGAAAAGGGTTTAGCTGAGCTGAAAACCTGGGTTCTTTCGACCTCGGAAGCACCTCTTCAGAAGAATGCCTTTCTCCTTCGACTTGCCTGGGCTGATCAGCTCAGCGATGAGGAAGTGGGTGCTTTACTTCAAACTTATGAAAAGCAGGTGCAGACCCACTTGCTCCTGTTCCGGGGGCGAGACCAACGTTCAGACTCACCCCGGAGAACGCCACGCGAAGCCGCTCTCTGGAAGTTGATTGCAGAAAACTGGATCTCGTTTTATGAGAGGGAACTGCGCTGGATCCAAAAGGTACGCGAAGGGTTGGTACACCTGAAGAGTGAGCAGGAGGACGCCCTATGAAGATCTCATCCGTTTACAAGACGCCGGAGGGTGAGAAGGCCGTGATAGCTTTTTATGATTCCATCTTGAAACACTGGCCTGTCCCCCATCAAACCCTGAGTGTGGACACACGACACGGAGACACCTTTATCATCGTGAGTGGTCTGTCATCCTCGCCGCCACTGGTGCTGCTGCATGGAGCGGGAACGAATTCTTCCATGTGGGCCGGAGATGTCGTTGCATATAGCCAAGATTTCAGCACCTATGCTGTTGATCTTCTCGGCGAGG
>JAFMRP010001389.1 GCA_017354095.1 Ktedonobacteraceae bacterium | reverse complement strand
TCTTCCCTCGCATCCAAAAATTGGAGCAGTGTCTCTAACCCGGCAGCCTTCCGGCAACTGAGCAGGGTGTAGGCCGCGGTTAACCTTACCGGCAGCGCTTCCTCTGCGCCGATATGCATGCATAGCCTCTCAACGCTGGTTCCCTGCAGTGTGACTCTCCTGGCACGCATCGCTAGCGCCATCGCCGCCGAGTAACGTGTGCCCTCCCACGGCATCTCCAGACCCTGGCACAGCAGCTCTTCGTAATTCTGATAAGGCATCAATCCAGCAGCCTCAACCAGGCTGGTCCAGAGCACCGGACCTGCGGGCGCTGAAAGCTCCGGGTGGTGCAGCATGCCCATAAGCGAGAGTCGGGCCCGCTGTCCAAGGTGGATCAGAAGACGGCTACAATGCTCGTATTGGGGAGGCCAGCGAGGCCAGGCTGGCACTGTGATCTCTGGATGCTTGCTGAGCGTGTTCAGAAAAAGTGGCAGCACCTCCGGTCCCTGTTTGAGCAGACGGCGTGCGGCACGCACACGTAAATGATACTCGGTGGCTGGCCCCAATATCAGGGCCAGGGCCGAGTGCGTACCCTCTAACTGATTTGCCCGCGCAATACCCGGGGTTTTCTGCCGATTCACTCTCGTACTCATTGCCCGCTCGCTGCATCCACGAAACAAACTCCCATAGATTCGTTATAACAGCGTGCCCAAATCCTGCCAGACCTTCATTCGCGCGGCGGGCGACCCAGCCAGTTACGAATATGACTGCGTAGAGAGCCACGTTTTTGCGGTTGTGTGTTTGCCTGAAAAGGGGAGGGCGCCTCCTCTTCCGGTTGTGGCCAGCCGGGCACTTCGGTGATACCGTTCCAGCTCGTCCGCTGGTGGCCTGTTGGCCTATCAAATACTGGTGTGATGTTTCTCGGCAATTGTGTTGGAGGAAGAGGTGTAAATGGCTGATACTGCGTTGCCGGAGGCGGTTGCATAGAAAGCATGCGCAAATGCTGGGCCATCAGCCCGGCGTGCGCATAACGCTGGTCGCGATCCTTCGCCAGTGCTGTCATAATAATATGCTCCAGCCCCACTGGCAGCGACGGATTGTAGGTACGCGGCAAAACCGGCGGATTGTTTGTAATGGCGTGGGTCAACTCTGGCATAGAGCGCCCATTAAAGGGACGCCGCCCGGTTACCATTTCATAGAGCACAACCCCAAGCGCGTAGATATCGCTGCGGTTATCTAACACATAACCCCAGATCTGCTCCGGTGAGGAATAGTAGATGCTGCCCACGAGTGTTTTCGCGACCGTGATTTTCTGCTGGCCCGTCGCGCGCGCCAGGCCAAAATCCATCACCTTGATCTTGCCCCAGCGGTTGAGCATCAGGTTTTCTGGCTTGATATCACGATGAATAACGTTACGCTCACTATATGCTGCATCGAGCGCTTCAGCAATCTGCGCGGCATACTCTACCGCCAGGTGAGGTGTGATGATCCCATCCAGCTGGAGCAAATGGGCCAGCGTTGGCCCCTGAACATATTCCATTACAAAATAGAGGATTTTATTGTGCTGTCCTGCATCATAGATCTGCACAATGTTCGGATGGTTTAATCCAGCAATAATATAAGCTTCACGAATAAAACGCGCAACATACGATGCATCCCGTGCATGTGACTGGGGCAGCAATTTAATCGCAACTTCTCTCCCCAGAGCCATCTGCTTGCCACGATACACCACTCCCATTGAGCCGCGCCCAATCTCCTCCTCCAGGTAATACCCCCCAAGGATGTTGCCTGCCAGTTCGTTCATAAATTCCCCGCGACCTCGACATAACAATGAATAGTGGGCGGTCGCATCTGTCCCCCCGGTATATAAACGCATTAACAGAATACATCTAAATTACGCGTGCCAAAAGTACTTTCTCTCAGATTTGTCCGAAAAGCGCCTCGATAAAAAATCGCAGCACCACACGCTCCTGAATCCTCGCTCAGGTAGAAGCAGTGCTGCACTCTGTTTCCCGGTCTCTTTCAGTCCAGGTAAT
>JAFMRP010001388.1 GCA_017354095.1 Ktedonobacteraceae bacterium | reverse complement strand
AGGCAGGTGGCAGCGGAAGCAAGAAACCCGGAGTAGCGTTCGTGAAACGTTTCTTGCTTCCGCTGCCGCCTCCTACAAGAAAGAACAGGTGGTCATGGCAAGACCCCATGCTGTGTCAGACACATTTCCTCTCCTGACCCTTGAACCACTCTCAACCACTTGTCTGACGTGTGGGAAGGCTGCCCATATCTCCTATCATACGCAACGTACGGTGACCACGCTTGCTGGACGACATCGTTTGCACCTGTCAGTGCACCGATGCATCTCCCCAGACTGCCCGCGCTATCGCCTGCCCTATCGACCAGAGGCGGAAGGAGCGTGGGCATTACCACATGGAGAATATGGGCTGGATGTGATTGCGCTCATCGGGTTCCTGCGGTATCGGCGGCATCAAAGCCTGCCAGAAATCCACCACAGTTTGCATGAACGGGGACTTTCGATTGGCAAACGGACCGTTCTCAATCTCCTTGCACGGTATGAAGAGTTGGTAACCATGCACATCACCGATCGAGAACGACTGCAATCACTGGTGCAGAAGCAGGAACACCTCATTTTGGCAGTGGATGGGTTACGTCCAGATGTCGGGCATGAGGTGCTTTGGGTGGTCCGCGATTGTGGTTCAGGCGAAATTCTGCTTGCCCGATCTCTCCTCAGCGAACGTGAGGCTGATCTCGTGATGCTGCTCAAGGAAGTGCATCTTGCCCTTCCTGTTCCCATTCATGGGGTTATTTCAGATGGTCAGCATTCTATTCGCAATGCGGTAGCGACAGCCTTTCCAGAGATTCCTCATCAGTTGTGCCACTTCCATTATCTGCGTGAGGCAGCCAAACCAGTCTATGAAGCAGATCGCCATGCGAAGAAAGCATTGAAAAAGCAGGTCCGTGGTATT
This sequence comes from Ktedonobacteraceae bacterium, assembly GCA_017354095.1. Classification (GTDB taxonomy): domain Bacteria; phylum Chloroflexota; class Ktedonobacteria; order Ktedonobacterales; family Ktedonobacteraceae; genus Bu33. Next base: position 1,128 of record JAFMRP010001388.1, on the reverse strand, counting down.
CGTCCGATTGAGCGGGAAGTTGAGCACCAGGAGAATGAGGAAGCAACCATGACGCGGAAATATTGTCTTGCAGTCCGGAGTGCTTTGACCGACGATGGACGGCCTCCCCTCTCTGCCCCTGGCCTCAAATTGTATGAGCGACTCTCCTTGATTGCAGCCTCCCTGGAGAGGGTCGCACAAAAAGGAGCGTTGCCATCTCCCCTTGACAAGCTGTATCGGCTTCTCACAAAAGGCGTAGCAGCGACAGAATCGCTGTGGTCTGATGTCCAGGCTGGCTATGATTGGGTCCAGCGAGCAGCGCATATCTTGGCGAATGCGGATCACCTTTCATCGGAAGAAGTGCAACGACAATATGAAGAACTGCTTGAGGAAATGCGAGACAGTTGCGCCCTGACTGCCCCACTTCAGCAGATGCTCGCCATTTTCCTCAAAGTGACGGCGAGCTATCAGCCAGGATTGTTTCACTGCTATGATGTTGCAGATCTTCCACGCACCAACAATGACCTTGAGCACGTTTTTGGCTCGACGCGCTATCATGAACGACGTGCGACGGGCAGGAAACAAGCCTCTCCTAGTCTGGTTGTACGCGGTTCGGTACGGATCATTGCAACAGTTGCTACCCAGAACTCCCACTTCACGGGCTCTGATCTGGCCCCTCGCGACTTAGCGCAGTGGCAAACGCTACGAAAGCAGGTCACCTATCGGCACGAAGCTCGACGTGATCAGTACCGTTTTCGGAAAGACCCTGAACGCTACTTACTTGCTCTGGAAGAGCAATTATCCCAGAAAAAAATGCGGTTCTAGACTTCCCTCTCGTTCGGCCCTCTCGCACTTTTTAGCAGTGTTGACAGCGGAACCGGTCGAAGCGCTGCGCATGCTTTTTCTCGACGATCTGCTCAGCCGCCCACTCGCGACCGACTCCAACCAGAAGCAAACCGGCGGCCTGCTGGATCGAGCGGGAAACACGTGGGTGATCTTTGATCTCGATGGGACGCGTGAAGCCGCCCGCCAACGTGCGTTGCCAAAAACCAAAGAGCTGCCTCCGCCCTCGCGGCGGTTGGAGGACGTTTGTGCCCCTGGCTACACCAGGCGCAAGCGCGGGGAGGTCGTCAGAACACGCACGGTGGT
>JAFMRP010000034.1 GCA_017354095.1 Ktedonobacteraceae bacterium | reverse complement strand
GCGGGAACGATCGCCTTCACTGAATTATTGCCACTGATGATACTGACCGCGATTGCCGGTGCATTGAGCACAAACACGGGACTGATGATGATTGGTGGCTACATGATAGGAGACTTTTTTATCGCCGCCTATCAGAACCAGGGCTACCAGGTTGGAGCGCCGGGCGATTTCCTCAATGGCGTCCTGTTTCTACGCATACCACTGCTCATTTCGTATATTTTACTGTTCTCGCTGGCTGTGGTACCGACCCTGATAACCAGGCTAAGCATGCAGAATCTGCGCTCGCTGCTCAAATTGAAGATCACCAATTCAGCGATATTGCAGATCTGCGTCGCGGGTATTATCCAGTTCGCGCTCGTCTACATGTGGACGCTAGGCACACAGTTGTTGATTCGTGTGTTATGGGGATGGAGGGACGCCGCGCTGCCGACATCGGCCGTCTATTACCTGCAGGTTTCAGGGTGGCTGATCGCGGTAGCGGCGATGCTGGCGATGTCGCTGCGAACGTGGCTTAACATACAGGCCTACCAGGACCAGTATTTTATGCAACGTGTAAGGCAACTGGTGGCCAGATTCAAAGCGGTAGAAACCTGGTCGTTGAGCGGCAAACCGCTGCTGCAAACAGGCGGGATCGTGCTTACGGCGGGTGTGACAACGCTGCTCATATCGGGAATAATCGCCAATGTTCTGGAGGGCATCATCGTTTTTATCTTTCTCGCGGCCCTTTTGATCTGTTCGCGGATAGTGCTGTTCCGCTTCAAGCAGTGGACAGCGTATGCCAGGTTCATGACGCGCATTCCCGTGCTTATACGCCTGGCTGCCGGGCTGTGTGTCTCCTACATTATCGTCCGTCCGATTCTCGAAAGCACGCAACACCAGCCAACACTGGCAGCCACGTCGAGCGGCTCATTTCAATGGATGCTGCTGGGCCTCTGTCTATCTTGCTTGATCGTAGCCGCGCTGCTGCCGGGCGCGCCGTCGGAGCTATCCGCAGCGAAGGAAGCGCCATTCACCGGACAGCCAGCAGGGCAGGAGGAAGAGCCGACGCTCCAGGTACAGACGCCACCGCAAAACTTCGGGTCGCCGAGCTAGTTCAATCCCGCGAGACCTCTTTGAGAAAGGAAGCGGAGGGTGCGAGCGGGCCATCCGCGTGAAGTTTCAGAAAATAAGAGGGGATATGGGTGGCGAAGGGCACGAGAGGAATGGGAATACCCGAATAATCTGTCAATATTCATCATTGGAACGATCAGAATACGAAATAGAATGGAATACAAGGAGGGGGGAGGAATGGCACGACGTATACTCGCGCGAGCGGTAGTGGGAATGGTGTTCTTTGCAGGGTTACTGTTTCTTGTGACTTCCACGGCGTTTGCCGACGACTGTAGATCGTTCTCCGACTGTTTCAGCACCACCGGGGCCGCGATAGTGGTACTATTAGGAGTAGCCGCTATCGTTGCCCTGGTAGTATTCGCGCCCGAAATATTTCCCGCGACCGGATTGATGATTGCAGAAGAAGTGACGGCAGAGGGAGTTGTCGCTGACGGAGCGGTGGAGGAAGCGGGGAAGGCAGCAACAGCGGACACAGCCGACACGCAGGCTGGAAAAGACTTTTAGGTTTTCGTCACAATGGGGAGAGCGAGATGCAGCAATCGTTTCCTGGTAAGCTTCTTTATGGTGGTGATTATACTCCTGAGCAGTGGACAGAGGATGGGTTGATCGGCAAGCTGATAGAGGAAGTGTGCCGTGAGGCGGGAGTGGAGCCAGTGCTGGCGGCATCGCGGGGCGTCGAGACAACGAAACGAGTGCGAGCCGATGGGCGGGCGGTCTACTTCCTGCTCAACCACAATGAGCAGCCACAGCAAGTAACCCTGCCGGAGGGAATATTCAGGTCCTTGCTGGATGATCGGGTAGTGCAGGGGGCAGTGGAGATTGAAGCACGGGATGTGATGGTGCTGCATTCATCCAAATAAAGGTGTAAAAACGAACAATTTTATGGTATGCTTCCAGGAGAAAATGTTTTCTGCGCTGAAATGTGACATGGAGGTCACCGATGATGCCTGGTTCATTTTTCTCCAAAAAGCGTTCTTTGCTTTTTGCCGGGAGCGTGCTTTTCTCTCTGCTGATACTCAGCATCAGTGGTATTTTCGGGGGAAGGGCAGTTCTGGCGGTGGGAGCAAGCGGCAGCGGGCAAAACGTTCACATTGGCAAGGACGCGGGCCGCGAGGTTCTGCCTAAAAATGATGGTTGGGCTGCCGCAGATGGTGGTACGACGGGCGGCTCAACCGCTGACAGTGCTCATGTATACATCGTCACTAATAGAGAGCAGCTTGTACAGGCGCTTGGTGGGACAGACGCCACCCCCAAGATCATCTATATCAAAGGGGTTATCAATGGCAACGAAGACGACGCGGGCAATCCACTGACCTGCGATGATTACGCCACGGACGGCTACTCGCTCGACGCCTACCTGCAGACCTATGATCCGGCGGTGTGGGGTCGTACACAGGTGCCCAGTGGTCCGTTAGAAGATGCGCGGAAGGCATCCGCAGCCAGGCAGGGCGCGCGCGTCAAGATATCGATCCCTTCAAACACCACCATTGTCGGCAGCGATGATGGCGCGCGTGTGCTTGGCGCGAACTTCGTCATCAACAATGCCAACAACGTCATCATCCGTAACATCCAGTTCGAGGATGCCTTCGACTGTTTCCCGCAGTGGGATCCGACCGATGGAGCTACCGGTAACTGGAACTCCGCATATGATAACCTGTCCATTACTGGTTCCACCCACATCTGGATTGATCATAACTCGTTCACCGATGCCGGTCGTCCAGACAACTCGCTGCCACAGTTTTTTGGGCGGGTATTCGAGCAACATGATGGCGAGATTGATCCAACCAAGGCTGCCGACCTGATTACCATCTCATGGAATCGTTTTGCGAACCACAACAAAACGATGCTCATCGGGTCCTCGGACAGTGCGACCACTGATGCTGGCAAGCTGCGGATCACCATACACCATAACAGCTTCGAGAATGTTAGCCAGCGGCTGCCACGTGTGCGCTTTGGGCAGGTGCATGTCTACAACAACTATTACAACGAAGCGGCGAATCCTTCGCTGTTATATGCGCTCGGCGTTGGCATCTCGTCCCATATCTTCGAGCAGAACAACTATTACGTACTGCCCACGGGTTTCACCCCTGACAAGATCATCTCGGTCTTGAAGGGTACCGCGATCCATACTGAGGGCGACCTCGTCAACGGAGAGCCGGTGGACCTGCTGGCGGCTTACAACGCGGCTAATGATCCCGACCTTAGCGGAGATGTTGGCTGGGTGCCACAGCTGCATGGTCCGGTGAATGATGCTGTGAGTGTACCGGATCTCGTGCGAAAGCATGCCGGGGCAGGGCATATTGTCTCCGTGTAGCAGACCGGCGAAAGAGGATAATAGAGCCTGATTCACGAACCTATTTTTAAGCCCTGCCCAGTTTGGGCAGGGCTTACTCAACATCGCACAAATTCTGTGTGATGGAAGTCCTTTGGCCTGAAACGTGACCATCGTGCGTACTGGCAGGATGCCACTGCTGCATGTATACTTCTAATATGTATCGAGAATATTACGCAGTGGGCAATTTCTACAAGGTTTAAAGAGTGACAGACAGATTTAGAGGTAGGGAAATATCGCCAGCCGAAGACAGTACTTACTGGAACATGCATTACCTCGATCTGAGACGAGAGGGGCCACCTTTGAGAAGCGAGCCAGGTTCTCTCACACGGCTTCAAGAAGAGAGTGAAACCAAAGCTCCTTCGCAGAACCTCTATCAGTGGGCATATCCTTTGAAAAGCCTCGAGATGCCGGTAAGAGAGAAGGGGAAGCCATAACTCCTACTCGAAACGAGCATATTCTCGAACTACCTCAGACAGAACGTAACGAGAGAGACAGATTTGATCTTACCAGAGTAGTTGTAAGACCATATAGGGAGGAGGATGGAGATATTGTAAGAGCGATGCACCGACAAGGATTGGAACAATCGGGAGTGTATCCTGGACCCAACTATGTGTATAAAGACATGCAAGATATTAAGACATCATATATTGATGCTGCTGGAAGTACTTTTCTTGTCGCTGAATATGACGGGCGTGTTATTGGTATGGGAGCATGCAAACCAGCCCAAAATCCAGAGCGTGCTGAGATTGTACGCATCAGTGTAGATTCAGAGCACCAGGGGTTAGGAGTTGGAACACGTATCCAGCTAGAGCTCTTGAAGGAAGCCCAAATTATGGGCTACAGGTATGCGGACCTTACCACCTCGGTAGAACAAATCTCCGCACAGGTTATCTATACAAAGTTAGGTTTCAAAGTACCAGGTCTGGAGATACTCCACAAGGGTGATCTTACCATCCCTATCATCCATTTTACTGGCAAGATTCCTGATATTATCGGGTACGCAGCCGCTCGTTTACAACAGTGGCAACATCATCAATATTTTCGTACGCCTGGTGCTCTTTTTTAAAGTAGGAACTATACGAGTCCGGGGAAGAAATCCTTTTTTATCTGGCGGTGCTTTATTTTCATGTTTTTTAGCACCTGTTCATACGCCTTTATCATTTCTGGAGGTCCGGATAAATAATAGACGCGCTCTTTATAATCTGGAATTGCTTGCAGCATCATTTGTTCGTTTATTCTGCCAATGAAACCAGTCCAGTTTCGAGGGATAGCGGATATATCAGTCAGGGTATAGAATGTTTTGGTTCCAAGTTTTGTGTGTGCTGCGCTCAAAACGTCTGTATAAATGATCTCATCCGCGGTTTTATTGGCATACAAAAGGACTATATCGCGTTTTTGTTGCATGTCAAGCAAATATTTCAACATGCTTCTAAAAGGCGTGATACCGATGCCTCCCGCGATAAAGACCAGTTTTTGTTGGAGATCCGATGGAAGAGTAAAATCGCCGGCAATCTGAGCCCCGACAAATTTTATCCTGCCATCTATTCTATACATAGCTTGTTTAAAGCTGCTGCTTTGTTCATAGAATCGCACACCCAGATGAACAAGATTTTCGGTGGGGGACGAAGCGAGCGTAAAATACCTGCGATTGCCCCTGCTATCTGCACGGGGATGAGCCAGTGTGAATTCCATGTACTGTCCCGGGCGGAAGATCAATTTCTGGGAAGGATTAAACACAAAGTGGACGATGCCAGGCGCCACTTTGACTTTTTTGCTCAGCTTTAGGACCACTTTCTGCTTTGGGCTCACCAGGTAAGAGAAAACGTTTCCAACTACCAATGCCAGTTCTGGAGTGGAGTAGATTGTGGCGATATGCATCTGGGGAATGAATACAATACCTACAAGAGCAGCGTAGAGCCTTCGCAAATTTTTTGTGGGGGGAGCCGTCAGTGGCTCGGTCAACATAATAGATGCAAAGAAGACAAGCGGTGATGCCACAAACAATTGATACAATTCTGTAAAGAGCGTTTTTCCTTGCACGAGGACTACAAGACAAGTACCAAGCAGGGCTGCAGAACAAAAACTCCAGATCACATCTTCCTGGCGTAATTTTCGGGCAACTAACAAACCTCCAATCAGAGCAGCTGGCAGCATGTATGCAGTTCCGATCCACCAGCTCGCAGCTTCCCCTGGAACAAGCGAAAGAATAATGACTGCAATCGCAGCAGGATTAAAGAGATGTTTCTTGTGAAGAGCGAGAATATATTTTGAAGATATTGCCAGTATCGCGGCCCCGCCAAGAAAGCGAAACGCGCCAATCGATGCTGCTGGATCGATGATAAGTGCTAAGATGAGGGCAGTGATGGTGGTTGATTCAACGTTGGCTGGCACTTTAAGGACATACGCCCAGATAGTATTCATTGCCCAGCATATGATGACAAAAAATGCAGTTGATATGAGGAGAGATAGTGGGGAAAAGGGTAGCAGTTCAAAGCACGCCAGAATAGTAGCTATACCGATCAAACCAAGGAGGACATAGAGCACCAGCCGATACATTGTTATCCGATCTAAAACATAATCTATGCTTGACATCATTTTTGAAGCACATACCTTTCGAAACCGCTAGTAAATGTTGCTCTTGCGTGAGCGTCGATCATATAACCTTCAAAGTCTGCTAACTTTTCGATAAACTGGATGCCTTTCTTTCCCATAGCAAACGCGGCAGTCGCGAACCGGTCAGCGTCATAAATATTCGGGCCAATGACGGTTATGCTGACAATTTCCAGAATTAGTGTATCGCGATCATAGGGATCATAGATGTGTTGCCCACGAATGGTGGTACCAGAGGTAGCAATGCCTCGATCTGTGAGAGCGAGCACTTTCACATGCTCAGCGCGGTTGAACGGATTACGGATGCCAACTCTCCAGGGGCTGCCATTTTTGTTGCCTGACACTTGAATATCTCCGCCTGCATCAATATAGAAATTATGAAATCCCCAGGTTTTCAGCATGTTTGCGGCATGCCGAATTGCCCATCCTTTTACAATCCCCGAAGGATCATATATACCATCGCGCCAGATATCGAAATAGCCATGCGTCTCTTTTTTTGTTTGTTCACTTAAAGCCAGGATAGCCTGCATATTTTTGCTATACTGTGTCGTGGGGAGTTCACCTCTATTTATTTTCGAGATCTCACTACTAGCTTTGTAGGAGCTAAAAGTGTCGTCGACAGAGACGAAATAGGCAAACACTGTAGCCAGATCATCTTGCGTGACAGATGAGTCTACAACTTCAATAGTGATAGGCATACCCATAAGCAGGCGTGTTTGTTTCATTGTTATACTTTCGCCTGAGAAAGAGCATCTGAGAGCGATTGTATGAATGCTTCGCTGGTATCAGTAGCTCCGGTTACGATATCAACATTGGCACTTTGTGCTTGAATGGCCTCGCTGTCGAGCTGCGGATCAGCGTAGCTATTGATCCGCACTGATCGACTCCGTTCATTGGGATATTGTAAAAACGACACATCTGTTATTTTGCCATTCTGGATAATCACTTTTACCTGCACATTACCCCAGTGTGCATCCGCAACGCTGCCTGTATATGTGCCATCTTTATAGCGAGTACCTGGCGGGGCTGTTGCACCAGGCACGGTCGGTACGACACTGGTAGAGGAGATGCCGGTAGATGCACTTGATGAGGAGTTTGCATCTGCCGAAGTATTTGGCAAGAGTGCGACGTGATCTAAATAGCTATATATAAGGCTATAGAGAATGAAGGAGCCTATAATGAAGACCGCAGTAGTGAATTTCCTCATCGTATATGTGCCGCCATTCTTAAGCGTAAATTTGTTTACAGCAGTATTATATGCTGTTGAAGCGTCCAATGAACTTTCATGCTTATATACACAATGCAGTATGTCCTGATAAGATGCCATCAGTGACATTCTACAGTTCACTCTTGCTTAGACCCATAGTATCTGATAGATATCAAAAAAGGGACAATAAGCTGTAAAAAATCTGTAAAGCCTGCGGGTCGGGCCCTCCGCCAGGGAGGGCCCAACATTTCCGGAGAGCCACGGGACGCATACCACCGTATTTTTAAATCTTGCCTAGTTTATTCAAGGGAGCTAAAGAGGTTATTGAGGGACTCGGCGAGCGTGGGATGGGCGAAGACGCCATCGCGCAAAACAGTGTAGGGCAGTTTGCCCAGCATAGCAATTTCGAGCATGGACATAAGCTCGCCGCCCTCAATGCCGAGCACCGCCGCGCCGAGGATCTGCTGTGTCCGGGCATCGACGATGGCTTTCATGAAGCCTCGCGGCTCGTCCACCTCCAGGGCACGCGCAACCCAGTTCATGGGCATACGGGCAATGTTGATATCGTAGCCTTTTTCGCGTGCTTCTTTCTCGGTGAGGCCAACGCGGCCGAGTTGTGGATCGATAAAGACGGTGTAGAGCAGGAGACGATCTTTGATGCTGACGCTGCCGTTCTGGAGCAGATTGGTGCGAATGATGCGAAAATCGTCATAGGAGATGTGCGTAAAGGCCGGGCCGCCTTTGACATCGCCGAGCGCATAGATGCCCGGCACGTTCGTCTCAAGGCGCTCATTCACACGAATGTAGCCATGTTGATTGGTCTGCGCGCCGGTCGCGGAAAGGTTGAGTCGATCGGTATTGGGCACGCGTCCCGCCGCGGCCAGTAGATGTGATCCAACGAGCACGCGCTCACCCTGGGGGGTACGTACGGTGAGTTGCACGCGGCCATCGCCGGTCGGGGCAACGCGCTGCGCGGAAGTCTGTAGTAACACCTCTATGCCATCTTCGCGCAGGATTTTCGCCACCTCCTGAGCTACATCGGCATCTTCACGCGCCAGCAACTGCTCGCCTCGCTGTACTATGGTGACCTGGCTGCCAAAGCGGCGAAACATCTGCCCAAACTCCAGCCCGACATAGCCTCCTCCGAGCACCAGCAGGTGTTCAGGCACCGTGTCAAGTTCCATGATAGAGGTAGAGTCGAGCGGTGTAATGCTGTCTATGCCCTCGATTCGCGGTGCTGCCGGTCGGTCGCCAGTATTGATGAAGATCAGATCGGCACTCAGTTCGAGCAGCGAACCGTCGTGCATATGCACTTCCAGTGTTTTGGGGCCAGTGAAGCGCGCCTCACCCATGAGCAAAGAGAGTCCTTCTGTGCTTTCCAGGCGGTGCTGGCTGCCTCCACGGAAGCTCTCGACGATATTGCGCTTGCGCTGGCGCACAACGCGCATATCGATGTTCACGGGGCCGATCTGTACGCCATAGTCGGCGGCACGGCGAGCAAGATAGGCGACGCGGGCGCTCGCAACCATCGTCTTGGTTGGGGTACAACCCTCATTAATGCAGGTACCGCCGACGTGCTCGCGCTCAATGATGGCGGTCTTTTTGCCAGCCTGAGCTAGAGCGCTCGCCAGGGGGCCACCAGCCTGCCCGGAGCCAAGGACAATCGCATCAAATTGTGTAGTCATGATGATACTCTCCCTCCACGGAACGGAACACAAAACAGGGCCAATCAAAACGACGAGGCGTGGAAAAGGTTCAGCCGGGTTACTATACGGCCTGCTGGTCTTCTCGCGTTGTACTACGCTGATCACGAATAATGGCTTGAGATTGGTTCAGCAAAGCGTCTTCGATCCGCTGGCGATGTTTGGGCAAAATATTGTATGGCAACTCGTGAGGCAGGAAGAAGCGGCACTCGCGTGATTCGGTAGTAGTCATCAAAGTGCCACCAATGATACGAGCGAGGAAGGTCATAACAACCTCTTGCTTTTGCGGCTTTGAATAGAGGCCGACCAGGCGTATGATCGCGACTTCCAGCCCGGTTTCTTCCAGGACTTCGCGGTGCAGGGCTTCTTCGATCGTTTCGCCGATCTCCATGCCGCCACCGGGCAGATTCCACCAATCGATATCGCGCCGATGGGCCAGCAGCACGCGGTCTTCGACGAAGACGAGGGCATTGACGGCAATGCGGAAGTGGGCGGAACGTGTGGGTGTGTTTTCGCCCTCAAAGTCGGTTTTATTTTGTAGGTCCGGGTCACATGTATTTTTATTGCTCATGGTCGTTTTGCGCTTTCTCTATTATGCTGATGTGCGAGTTATTTGTTTGAATGATGGGCAGCCTCAAGGGCCCCATCCCCCACCTCTCCGCCCCCTGCCCCTACGAGACGAGTTCGTCGCTGCCTCTTTCCCACAAAATAAAATTAGAGGTTGTAAAGGGCGCAGGCGTTGTCGTGCAGGATCAATTTTGCCAGGGCGAAACCTTCCTGCACATCGATCTCGCCAATTTTGATCATCTCGCCCAGGGCCTGTCCGATGACGGAGCGTCCGCGCATGGCACCTGCCCAGTGCATCTCCGGGACGTAGATGCCGTCGGAGCTGTATAGCAATTTACTGGCGGGGGCAACGCTGAGTGCCTGGCGCGTGAAGGCCAGCATCTCCAGTTTCTCAACAAATGGGATAGTGTAGGAGAGATCGAAATAGACATGTGGGTAGACCGCGGCCAGATAAGCCCCCGGCTCGGTATAGGGATAACTTTCGTGCAGCAGGACAACCGGCATGTCCCAGTATTCGCGTTTTTCCAGTACCGCGCGCAGATGAAGGGGATTACCCAGGCGCAGGTCGGCATCGTTGTCGCCGTAGCCGGTATGGAACTGGATGGGGAGGCGCTGTTTAGCGGCCCGGGCGAAGGCGACGTGTAATAGATAGTCGATGAGAGGTTTCTGCGTAACGCGCAACTTGCCTGTCTTCGTTGCTTCGGCTCGCGCTTCGATGAAGGCTCGTGCCGCTTTATCCTTGCTCCACTCGGACACCATGAGGCCGGTGCGATAGGCCACAATGCTTTTCAAGGCGCAGAAGCCGTGCTCGCGGGCATTCGTCACCTCGCTGGCCAGGCGCTCTACTACTTCATCGAAGTCGCCGAAGACCATGATGAGCTGTTCCATCAGCGTCTCCAGGCGGAGCAGTTTCGCGACGCGGCAGCCGCCGATCTCCGCCATAGTTTCGGAGGAGTAGCAGCGATCGGGCGCAGGATATGCGATATCGAGGATCAGCGTTTCGATATTAGCGGATTGGATCAATTTTCTAAGCAGTTCATCGGAGGTAAAGCGGTTGCGAGCCGCGATCAAGGCGTCCTCGCGCCGCTCTGACCAGTAGAGTGCTGTAAGCTGGTGCAAGAGCCATAAATAATAGATAGTGTGGGGTATGTGCTGCTGGGCAAAGTCCGGGTGGGTTGCCTCGGAAAAATAACTACGAAACTGCATTACATCCATGTGCTGCTCCCGCAGCACCGGATGGCAATGATTGTCCACCACCGGTAAGCCGGACAGGTCAAGCATGCAGGTTCCTCTCTTCTCGACCTTCAAGATTTTTATGTTCTCAGGGGCTTTTTCTGGCTCCTGGAAGCATCGCTATATGTTGAGCACAGCATAGCACTTTGCGAGAACGCGCGCAATGTCAGCAGCGGAGAGCACAGTTGTGCTATACTGTTGTTCATCATATATGGCAAGGACGTTGAATCATGATGGGTATGCGCAGCCCCTGTTAGGCTGAAGATTACTATTACATCATACACCTGGACGCCTATCCAGGGAAACGATATGCACGAGCGGTACGTGCCGTTCGTGGTGTTTTAGCACGTGCTCCTCCACCTCTCCCTGAAACATGTTGCTTTTGTTACTGGCCTCTATTGGACATTTTTCAGGGAGTAATTTATGCGTTTAGAATATTTACGTCAATTGCTGGGTACGCGCCTGGCTGCTGCTTCGTATGCGCGTGCCACGCTGCTCAGCTATGGCTTGCTGGACGAGATTGTCGCGGGGCTGCCGATTGTGGGTCTGCCATTGATACGCGATCATCTGGGGTTGAGCTACGAGCAGGCGGGGCTACTTTTCACAGTTGGCGCCTGCTCGGCCATGTTGCTTGAGCCGGTGATTAACCTGCTGAGCGACCGGGGTTCGAAGCGTTTATGGATTCTCGGTGGCCTGCTCCTGCTGGTATTGAGCTTTGTACTGGCGGGTTATGCCTCGAACTATGTCATGCTGCTGATCGCGTTCGCGCTCTATCATCCAGCGGGCAGCGCGGCTGTCGGGCTAGCACAGGCGATGCTCATCGATCATGATCCCGCAGCAAGCACGCGCACGATGACTCGCTGGACGCTGCTGTCAAGCGTCGGTGATTTTCTGGCACCGCTAGCGGTGGCGTTTATTGCTGGCTTGCAACTGGGCTGGCCGGGATTGTGCTGGCTGGCAGCGGCTATCTGGGGAGGGCTGTTTGTCGTGACGGCGCTACAGCGCTTTCCGGGATCGAGCGTTATAGCGAGCGACCAAGCGGGAGATAACCATGAAAGTACCCGGAAGGTTATCGTTCAGGCACTGCGTAATCCCGTGCTGCTGCGCTGGGCAGTACTGGCGCTGATACCAACAATGGTTGACGAAGTTTTTCTGGGCTTTGCCTCCCTCTACCTGAGAGACATCTTGCATGCCAGCCAGGCCGCGATCGGCATCATACTGACAATTGGCCTGCTGGGCGGGTTACTCGGCCTCACGCTACTGGATCGTTGGCCGTGGCTCAGGCGCGCGGCCAGTGAAACACCGCACCGGCTGCTGGCCGGGATGGCTATGCTGGTGCTGGCGGCAATGGTGTTGTTTCTAAGCGTGCGCAACGTGTGGCTGGCAGGACTGGCATTGTTTGTCGTGAGCCTGGGCGCAGCGGGCTGGTATCCGGTGGCCAAGGCGCGGGCCTACGCGCAGATGCCGGGTCGTTCGGGATTGGTACGGACAATTGTGGGACTGGGAGCGCCTTTTGAAATGGTATTGCCGGGCATCGTGGGTGTGCTCGCGGGACAATCTGGCCTGCTGGCCGGGCTGGCGCTGCTGGGCAGTGCACCGTTGCTGATATTGCTGGCACTGATCGGATATAAAGAGCGATAAAATTGTCCCTCTTTCCCTCTGCTGATACGCGTGCAAGGGGGCTATAATGAAAACTGTTCAGTAGACCATGTAAGAGATGCGATATATTCAAAGGGAGTCATTTACATGTCTTATGATCCTTCTCACCCATACAACACACCGCCTAGCCAGCCCGACCAAACGACGGAGCAGCAGCCGTGGGGGGCTCAACCATGGTCCGCCCCTCCGCCGGCGGAGCAGCATTCCTGGGGATCTTCACCAGGATTTCCTCCCACACCGCCGCCACCAGGGGAGCAGCAGCCATGGGGAGCACAGTCGGGATTTTCTCCCACGCCACCTCCTCCATCGGGGGAACAGCAGCCGTGGGGGGCCCAGCCCGGATTTTCTCCCACGCCACCTCCTCCAGGGGGCCAGCAGCCATGGGAGGCACAGCCTGGTTTCATTCCAACGCCACCAACGCCGCCACAGCGCAGTGGGAGGCCTGTTCGCCTTATGCCTATCCTGCTCATCGGCGCTGCGGTGATAATTCTGTGTGGTCTGGGGATACTGTCGTACGTTTTGCTGCCGGCATCCGCCGCGACAGTGACACTGGTGCCCAAGCATCAGACATTGAGCCAGTCGCACACATTCACCACGAGCAATCATACAGACGTCGCGAGCAACCTGCTAGCGGCTCGCCAGGTCTCCTACACCACGCCCAGCCAGACCAAAAAGGAGAAGACCACCAGTACGGGTCATCTGGACGCGGCCCAGGCCAAAGGGCAGTTGGTAATTACCCCGCAGAACGCGACCTCGTCGGGCGCTATCAAGAACATGATTATCCACGGGCCAAATGGCCTTGACGTCGAGACGGATGAATATCCATATATCATGCTTTCCCCCAATCAATCCACCACCGTACCGGCGCATATTGCAAAAGCCGGAAAAGTAGGTAATGTTGGAGCCTTTTTCATCAACGGTGACTATAACCCCGGAGATGATCCTGGACTGATCGTCCACGTTTCCAACCCTGCAGCATTCAGCGGAGGTAGAGATAGCTATGACGGTCCTATGGTAGAGTCGACCGATCTCAACCAGGTGGAAACCGATCTCACAGCGCAGTTACAGCAGATGGCCCAGCAGAATCTGCGCCAAGAGCTGCATACGGGCGAGGGGTTACTCGACATGCAATGCACACCTAAAATTCAGACGCAGCCCAAGTCCGGCACGCCTGGAGGAACTGTCACAGCCAAGGGCACGGTAACCTGCAAGGGGACGGCATATGATCAGCAGGGGGTGCAGGACTGGATACAGAGCGACATGCAGCAAGCGGCGAGCAAGCAGTTTGGTCCTCACCTGGGCTTTGTCCGTCAAATCAGTTCTGACACGACCTCCTTCACCGGTTCGATACGCATCTCGGTTATGAGTGACTGGGCGGTGAAGCTTGACGCCGCCGGGAAGCAGGCTCTAACGCAGGCGATAGCGGGGAAATCGCAAGACGAGGCAAAGACGATTCTCTCCCAGCAATTCTCATCTCAAGTCACGGATCTCAGCCTTTCCGGCTGGGGTCGTCACCTGCCAGGCGACGCAAAAGCGATTCAGATCGTGGCACATGACGCAGCGGGTACCGCTACACCCACCACCCATGCACCACCGCTTCAGGCGGGAGCAGCCTGACCATCACAAGCGGGCTGAGGCTAGTCAAAGCGCGACAGGCGTGCTATACTGTTTGTATAGGACGCCTGTTCTTTTTTTCTCTCAAGCGAGGATAGGTATATGCTTGTTGCATATGGACCAGAGGGGCAGCCGATTGTCGCTGAGGAGACGCCGCCGGAGCAGTTACAAGACTGGTCGCGCACGCGCCAGCTGTATTGCCCCAATTGTCGTGGTATTGTGCATGTGCGAGGCGGCCCCGACAAGC
>JAFMRP010001387.1 GCA_017354095.1 Ktedonobacteraceae bacterium | reverse complement strand
ACGCCGTCTATCAAGCCGAACTGGGCCTCGGAGAGCCAACCACCCTCAAACAACACGTCCTCAACCTCTTCCAACTCGACACCGTTGAAGAAGTGTTGCACCACCTCACCTGCCGCGCAACACAGACCACAGGCGCGCCGCGCATCGATGGCCTCACCCCCCTGCTATTGGACGAAGCCGACGCAGGCGATACAGTCGCCCGGCGCATCGTCTGGGAGCACGGCTGGAAATTCGGCGGCTACGCTATCGTCTCCGCACGGCGAGTCGGCATCGAGCACACCCCCTTCCCCCTCGTTCTGGCGGGTGGCGTGCTGCGCCATCGATCCTCACTCCTCGCCAACGCCATCATCCAGCGCGTCCAGGAAACCTCGCCAGACGTCCAACCCATCCGCTCGCTCTACGAACCCATCATAGGCGCTCTCCTCACCGCCCTTGACCTGGCAGGCGTCACCATCGACAAAACCATTCACGCGCAGCTCAAAGCTACCCACCCGCCCGACACCTTCTTCGAGACGCGCTTCAACAGCCTGCACTACCACACCCCCTGACCCCTGGAAATGAACACGAACAACTTATCTGACACCAGGGCGCCTGCTGGTGAAAACGGTGACCTCTTGGACCTGGTCGAGAGAGAGCCGCCAGAAGGTTCCCTGGATCGCCTTTTCCTCACGAGTCTCCTCGCCGAACCAGTCCGGGTCACCAACAAGCTCCAGATCAAAAATGCGCTGCCAGCTATCAAGGACCCTTTGATGGAAAACCGGATGGGAAAGCGGTCCTGATGGCGTGCGCGTGAGACCACATAACGCCAGTTCAGCCTCAAATGCTTCATCTTCTGCTTGACTGAGGGAGAGATACCAATAGTTGAGTGCATGATGCCAGAGCATAAAATCAGAAAGCAGAATCTGATCGTCGGCGATCTCACAGGCGAGACGAACGCCTCTCGTTCCTGGTGCAAGATGACCAGAGCTCCGCAGATCTGGCTTGCGATGGGCCGCATCTCTCCACTGAGACCAGGCCCACAGCGGATACTTGTTCGGCATGGGCCGGGTCCCTATACGTCTCTCCATTTGCTCGCACATCCACTCATAAGCGGTCTGCCATCGCCAGGACTCATCCACCAGGCCGGCGAGGTCAGAGCCAGGACCATAAATAAAACCATCTCGTTGTAGCTTTTCCCATACCTGAAAAGATTGAATCGTCCAGATTAACATCGAAGTGTTGTCTTTCTTTTGTGATTTCTTCATTATCTCATTTCTGCTCAAATTCGCGTGAAATCTGCGGGCAAAAGAGCGACATAAAGGGAGACAGTATTTTCATTCAGCCTCGGCAACATGGCATCAAACGATTACCGAAGCAATCGCGCTACCCATTTGGGTCAATCACTAATTCCCTCTTGACAACGCGCACAACAGGTGGCATACTATGCAAACGCCAACGCGATCATCACCCGCATCTTTGCCAGAGGTGGGTGCTCCGATCCCTGGCACTACCAGCCACGCTAATGTGGCGCCTGACGGGTTCCATTCCTTCCCCCTCAGCTCTCACACCTCCCCGGTCCGTGTGTGCTCTTGCACCTCACGTTGCCCGGCATGGGTCGTTGTGCGCTGTTGGACCGGGCTGGATACAGGTTACAATCCCAACAAGGCAGTTTCTGAGCAGTTCGCAAAACTGCTGTGAAAACCCCTTGACAGGGCGCCAACAATATGCGATACTACCGTTACCGACGCAAGAGAGCGCTAACAACGCTTCCGACGCGCGAGCACATTGATACTCGTCGCCACCGTCGGTGCCGCACTGCACGCGGTGCTCGTCATCCTGGTACCAGCCATCTGGAAAAGGGGCTTGACATACACAATGTGTTGTGCGATACTCCTATCCGCCCCCATGAAGGGGCACACGGTTCGTTAGAGACGTACCTGAACAACTGAAGAGTGGTAAGTAACAGCAGATGAAGTAGACCTGTACTGGGAGCAGCTGGTCATGGACAAGAATATGCCCATCTCCGTCGTGAGATGCGTC
>JAFMRP010001386.1 GCA_017354095.1 Ktedonobacteraceae bacterium | reverse complement strand
TCGTTTTCTGGCTCGGCGTCGCCATGTCCTGCGTGAACATCCCCACCCAGACAGTTATGCAAGAGCGCTCGCCTGAAGAGAGCCGGGCGCGCGTCCTCTCATTTCAATTTATGCTCTATAATGCCGGCACCATCCCCGTACTCCTCTTCGCCGGCATCATCGCCCAGTATGTGGGTTTTGTCCAGCTGGTCGTTCTAATCTCCACCGGCCTGCTGCTCTTCGCCCTCTGGGGCTGCTGGTACGCCTACCATCACCAGAACCCCTCTTCAAAAGAAAACCCGTAGGCTAACCTCGTTATCTGCTGATCCAACCTGACCCTGGTGCAGCCGCCCGCTTATGACCTTTCACCATTCATGCTGGTATACAGGCACGCATGAGACCCTGTAGGCTGACGCTGTCACCCGCTGACCCGACTGACCCTCAGTGCAGTGACTCGCTTGTAGCCCTCGGCTTTAGCAGAGGGAGCCCGTAGGCCACTCACCGAACCCTACAACCCTGCCCTTATCTCTCTCGCGTCCCACTCAAAATGTAGGGCCACCCCTTGCGGGTGGCCGGTTCGTGCCCGGCTGTTGCCGTAAAAAGTAAGCACAGACTGCCCCGGCAACTTCTTGTGGACCCTGCTTGTCAATCCCAAAGTGATTGAGCTTTGGAAACTCCTTTGCCTCAGATCGCGGTAGCACCTCTGCAAGCCGCTCCATAGACAGATCTACCCATGCGCTACCGCTTTTCCCTCCATACATGAGTAGGACATTAGCAGGTATTTCTCGATAGTGTGTATAACTACTATCAAGCCGGGCCACTTCCCGGTGCTCACGCAGATTTTCAGAGAGCAGTCCCAGCATCAACTCGCGCTCGTGAGAGTTGATGAAGAGTGGAAGTAGCAGCTTCATGAGCCAGGGCGGCGTGTTGCGTGCGCGATCAGGACCAACGCCGAGCGAGAATTCGACAAAGGCATCGAGATATCTCTTCTCAGCAAGCTTCTTCTCGTAGCCGGGCATCCAACCCATCGGGATGGACCCATCAATAGACACGCCGGGTTCGTACACAGCGACTCTGGTAAATGCCGGGTTGTTGCGAGCCACTTCCAGCGCCACAAGTCCCCCGAAGCTGTGACCGACGAGCAAGGAGGCTCCAGTCTGTTGCTGCAAGGCAAGCACATCTTCGCACTCTTTGCGTATGCTGTAATCCTCGCCCTGTGGGCTGCTCAGACCTCGCCCACGGCGCTCAATGATATGAACAGTAAAGTGTTCGGCCAGTGCGCTCGCGAAGGCTGCGTAGCCAGCAGCCATAGAGAGCGCTCCAGGTATAACAATTACCGCTGGCCCACTCCCCACGGTGAGATAGCTAATCTTCGCCCCGTCCTGGTAGTGTACGACGTGGGTGGCGTCTACAGTTTTATTCATATTGTGCGTAGTCATCGTTTCTCCTTCTTCATTTTAGCAATCAATGCCTGGTGCAATCGTTCAGTGAGTTCACGGTAGTGCTGGGCATCAATGTCTGCGAGAACTAAAAGCTGGTCAAAATGTGAGTCCAGCAATTGTCTCCCTTGTGCCACCACCTCGCTTCCTTTCGGCGTGATGGTCACCAGGCGCTTGCGGGCATGCTCTGGACTCTTTGTCGTTCGGGTATAACCATCCTTGGCAAGCTCCACTAGCATCGTACTGACGGCAGGATCACTATACCCGAGAGCAACGGCCAGCTCATGCTGGGTGACCGTGCCACAATGTTGCAGGACAGTCAGGAAGATAAAACGCCTGTACGAGATACCCACATGAGCCTGCAGCAGTTGATCGGCTGAGCGATCTAGCTCAAACATAAACTTGCCTAAAAGATAGGTAAGAGAAGTGTCCATCACAGTATAAACCTCTTAATATTAATGCGTTAATATTAAGAGGTTTATACAAAATGAGAAAATACGCAACCCTTTGTGGGTTCTATGAGTTCAAGGATGCACCTGAGAATCTGGGGTGAGTGAATGGGTCCTGCACAAAAGCGTTTTCCTGGGTTGTGTGACGCAAAC
>JAFMRP010000336.1 GCA_017354095.1 Ktedonobacteraceae bacterium | reverse complement strand
TCACCACCTCCAACGTCATACCAGTCTAGTTGCGTGATTCCAGCCAGCGGCGAGCGCGTGGGCAGGCAAATCGTCGTGTTGTCCTGCTGCGCACCGTAGATCCGATAGGGAACCTGATTGTCCGTTGTGACGTGATAAAACTCTATCGTGGGCTGGTTGTATTGCGTTGACCAGCTCTGCCCTCCATTAAAGGAGACACAGGCCCCTCCATCATTGCCCTCAATCATACGCAAGGGGTCCTCCGGGTCCATCCACAGGTCGTGGTTATCCGCGTGGGGTGTTGCCACATCAGTAAATGTCTTCCCACCGTCGATGGATTTCCAGGCCTGCACATTCAAAACCCACAGGGTATCCGCGTCCAGAGGGTCGGCGATCACATGTTGGTAGTACCACGCGCGTGCAAGGAGGCCACGCTCGTCGCTCAGCCGCTGCCAGCGCTCGCCTCCATCATCCGAGCGAAAGACGGCTCCATCTTCTGCCTCGACAATGGCCCAGACGCGCCCGGCCTGCACAGGCGAAGCTGTTATCCCTATTTTGCCCAGTAACCCCTGAGGTAGCCCCGGCTTGCGCGAGATCTCGGTCCAGGTGTCTCCGCCGTCGGTCGATTTAAAAATACCGCTATCCTCACCACCACTTATCAGGGTATGGGGCAGACGGCTCGCCTCCCAGAATGCGGCGTAGAGTATTCGTGGGTTAAGAGGGTCCATTGAAAGATCAATAGCACCCGCTTTTTCGCTGCGGAAAAGGATCTGCTCCCAGGTCTTACCGCCGTCCCGCGTTCGATAGATACCCCGCTCAGGATTGGGACCATGTGCGTGGCCCAGAGCCGCGACATAGACCAGGTCAGGATTCTGAGGGTGGATTCTCACTTTGGCGATATGCCGCGTGTCTTCCAGACCAAGATGCGTCCAGGTCTGCCCTTTATCAGTTGATTTGTAAATGCCATCACCATGAGCAACATTCCCACGAATCGTCGTCTCACCCATGCCAACGTAAATAACATTGGGATCAGCCTGCGAGACAGCGATCGCTCCAACTGAAGCTCGCTTAAAATAGCCATCTGTGATATTCTCCCAGGTCAGGCCACCATCCGTGGTTTTCCAGACACCTCCTCCCGTCGAACCAAAGTAGAACCTCTGCTTCTCTACAGGGTCACCTGCGACCGCGACCACTCGACCTCCACGGTAAGGGCCAATTGAACGCCACTCAAGCCCCTTGAGCAGATTGGAATCGTGTGTGGTTGATTCTATTTTGGCAGACTGATCATCTTGCAGATGTGGGTTGTGCTGATAGTCCATAAAATTCCCTGTTTCTTTTCAATGCACTCAAAACTCCTCGGTACGAGCATATGAGGAGTATCGTATCGATATCCAACTGGGAATGCCGCTCGCCCGCCTCTTATTCCGAGCGGCTGGCAGGAACATCTTTCAGCCAGTGGCACTGGTGCAAGTGATAACGCTGATTGCCAGCCATGGCACTGGCTGGTCAAGCGCTATCGCTCGCCTGGCGAAAGAGTATCCTCTATTGTCCTTGCTAGGAGATCTGTGACTTTGCCGGCTGCGAAGCAAGACGACTCTCCAGCAGCGGCTTCCAGCAGAGATAGTAGGCAACCTGTGAGCCTGTATAGACCAGGGAGGTATCAATGATGATAGCCATGAAGCTTTCTTCCAGCTCTCCGCCTAATTCTCCCGCGAAAAAGCTAACACAGCATCCTATGATGATAGCCAGTACAAAGGTGAGCAGAGGTCCTACGCGTTCGATGCGCAAAATACGGGAGAGAAGCATAATCACTGGCGGCAGAACCAGGCCAATAAAGAAGGGGATGACCTCACGGAGCATTTCCATACGATTCGATTCCTTTCTTTGCAGAACGAGTATCGATAGGCGGCAGAAATGTGCCAACGAGTTGTGGATACAGTAAGGCACGAGCGGGACCAGAAGTTAGTTTTGGCGGATGATCCTGTATGCCATATGCTGCTCTTCTTTCACATATATAATGTATGCCATAAAATTACAGAAGAGTCAAGCGCTTCTATGGTTGATTGCTGATTCTATGCACAAAAAAACCTGCCGGAGTAGGTCAGGTCAACATTGATTTGCTTTTTTATATTGCCATACGCAGCAGGAAAAGAAACTCGCGGTTGCCGTCACGACCCATTATCGGCGATGCAGTCTCATCCTCAACTTTGAATGGCGTGTGCTCGGGAATCCACGCACGCAATTCACTTAGAACACGCTGGTGCACCTCTGGATCGCTGATCACTCCTCCTCCCCGGTCTGCCTCAGCCTTGCCAGCCTCAAACTGTGGCTTGACCAGCGCCACAACCCATGTCGTGGGTGACGGCGTGAGCAGAGGCGCCAGTGCCGGCAATACCAGCCGCAGCGAGATAAATGACACGTCGATGACGGCGCACTGTGGCCGCTCCGGCAGATCGGTCAGGTGACGAATGTTCGTGCGCTCCATGACCACCACGCGTGGATCATTGCGCAGCGTCCACGCCAGCTGCCCATGCCCGACATCGATGGCGTAGACGCGCCTCGCGCCTCGTTCTAGCAGCAACTGAGTGAAACCGCCTGTCGAGGCGCCAACATCGATAGCCAGCAGCCCGCTCGGATTCAGATGAAAGCTGTCCAGCGCTTTCTCCAGTTTGAGCGCGCCCCTACTCACATATTTCTGTTCGGGAGAACTTTCTGCGATACGACATGGCGCGTCGGTCGGCACCTGCGTGCCGGGCTTATCGACTCGTCGCTCTCCCACATATACCTGTCCAGCCATAATCAGGGCCCGCGCCCGCTCCCGGCTCGGCGCCAGCCCTCGCTCTACCAGTATCACATCCAGCCGCTCTTTGTTTGTCCCTTTGCTCATGACTCAAGCCTGTTGCAGATGATAATAATTCAGTGCTCCCGCGCCTATTAGCCCCACATCCGCGCCCAGTTCCGCGATGACGAGTCGCATGCTGTCGCGTGGTACTTGCATAGCTCGCGCTCTCACAATCTGCATCGCCGGTTCTAGCAGTGGAGCACCGATCTGGGTGACGCTGCCACCCAGGATTACCAGTTCAGGATTGAAGATATGCAGCAGGTTGACGAGCCCGAAGCCCAGCCCCTCCGCTGCGCGTGCGATGATCTTCTGTGCCTCGGTAATCCCAGCCTCGGCGGCGTGTGCGACGGTGCGCGCGGTGATATGCACAGGGTTCACACCCTGCCTGTCATGATCCTGATGTGCCAGCGCGAAGTCAAGCAGTGCCTGCCCTTTGCCAATTGCGACCAGCTTGTTTGCGCTGCGGGCAATGGCCGTGCCGGAGGAGATGCTTTCCAGGCAGCCAATGTTTCCGCAGTTGCAACGCTCGCCGTGCCAGTCAATAGTCATATGTCCCAGTTCGGCGGCTGTGCCGGCAATGCCTGTCAATATACGGCCATCAGCGATGACGCCGGCTCCAATGCCGGTGCTGATGGTCACATATGCCATCTCCTTGCTGCCGCGACCGGCTCCAAACATATATTCGCCCAGGGCGGCGGCATTGGCGTCATTCTCCACAAATATAGGTTTGTTGAAGTGTTGTACAAAAATATCGCGCAGTGGCACGTTCCGCCATGCCAGATTGGGGGGAGAGAACACAACACCAGTGCGTCCGTTCAGCGGCCCAGGCGCCCCAATGCCAATACCTGCGATCTCATCCAGCGATACCCCTGCTTCGTGCAACGCCTGCTCAACCGTTTGAAACATACGCGGCAGAACGCGCTCTGGCGCGGAATCTTCGCCCGTCAGCGTGCTCACACGCGCTCTAACATTGCTGCCCTGCAATACCGCCACGCGAATCTGGGTGCCGCCAAGGTCAATGCCAACCACTAGCGGTAATATGTTAGATGGGTGCTCGAATGCCGTATGTGCATTCATGGGAAAATGCAACCCCCACAAATTTTTTTTGATCATACCCTATTTCTGACTGGCAGCACAAGTATTATCGATCAACCAGTCGGGCAATGATACTATCCAGTTTGCTCAGTACAGTAGCGCTGTCATGCTGTTCGCGTACCAGCTGCAATGCGTTCTGTGCCATCGCCTGGGCCAGTTCGCGATCTTGTATGATGATCGCGCAGGCAGCAGCAAACGCTTCCGCCGTATCCGCGATCAAGAGATGTCTGCCATCGACTACCTGTAATCCTTCGCAGCCAATCGAGGTGGTCATCATTAGCAACTTTTTACACAAGGGATGACCTTAAAGAAATTCTCCTTATTCTTCGCTCCATAAAGGAGATCCTTTCCGTTGCCTAATTTTACCAGAGCTAGGGGAGTACTTCCTCTAGCTTACTTTAGCTTACTTTGGTTTGAGTACAGGAGGAAAAACGATGACTAACCAGGAACCACGAAGCAGCCAAAATGAGAAGTCTACAGAAGGGTATCGCGGAGCGCTCGTCTATCACCAGGGCTACGGATACAAGCTGATCACCATGATGGTGAATTTACGTACTCCTGACGAGCAAAGCCGTGTTGTCAGCTATGCCCATGACCTTGACATCCGGGAGGAAGCCGAACATATTCCATCGGCTCCACCACTTGCAACCGTAGATGTATATCACTTTATGGTGACGGATGATACTACGATCACCTTGACAATCAAGAGCCAGACAGCAGGATACCAAGCACGTTACACCGTCCACCCTCACGGTATAGAAGAGAACTCTCCGTTCCTATGGCTCGACATTATCAGGTCTGGCGATAGCGTGAGAGATACCAAGGCACAGCCATCTCTCGATCTTGATTTTGAGCGATAGGCAGGAGGAAACCATGAAGCAGTTTAGCAGCATCGAGAAAATAGATACCGCCATCCTCTACATACTAGAACTGACATCGAGCCTCTCCGTACTGCTCTTAGCCTTTGGGCTGATTGCCAGTATGGCCAATGTCCTTACCAAAGGCTCAGTACTCACGGATAATCTGATCATGCAACGCATCTGGGCCTGGACACAATGTATCGCCATTGATGCCAGTGTCGCGGGCACGATCATTCGTACCTTTCGTGCCTATGCCCAAGGCGAACGGGTGAAATGCCTCCTGCATGCGTTGCTCTCTGCCTTGCTGCTGTTTACCGCCGCGATTGTCAGCAATATTGAGAGTGTTCAGCAAACGCTTCATGTCACCCTGGAAGCCGCCTATGTTCATGTGTTCATTCCCGTCGAATTCCTGATCTGGATACGCTCACTGGTGATCGTGTTGCTCATCGTGGCGCATGCGTTACGCCATGTACCGCCAGCATCACCTGCACCCACCCAGGCAAACACCCCACCATCAACACCCATCGCCCTGACGCCTGAACTGGTCGAGACCTTGCGTGCAGCTCTGACACAGGTGACCGTCTCACAGGAACCACAGATACCAGCGCTGCCAGCACCTCAGGGCGAGCAAGAACAAACCGAAGGTGAGCAGAGGGCGAGCACCGCACAGGGAGCCGCTGGAGCGCGGTGCGACGAGCAGGAAAATAGCATAAGCGAGCAGGATACCGCCAACTGCGAGCGAGTGAAGGCGTATCTTGCCCAACATCCAGAAGCGACCGACCGCGAGATAGCGGGGGCTCTGAGCGTCAGCCGCAGCACCGTGAATAAGTGGCGTCGACGTATTCACGAGGTGGAGGTACAGAGCGAACACAACGTGTAATCGCCTTTGAGGAGGCTCGTACATCGCAAACGAGGATACCCGAACCAGAACGGGTATCCTCATTTTTATCTGTCTGTTTCAATCCTGCAAGCAGGCAGGACCTCGTTTCAATGTGGGGAATTCGTCTGCCAACGTTCTGAAATTTACGCTCCCTTTGATCGGAAACCGTTTCTACAGGAGATTTTGCAAAGAGCCAAAGATAGCTGTTTCTGGCAGAGGTGAGTTTGAGAAGCTTTTTGATGAGTTAGATTGTGCTGATGTTAGCCTGTAGCAATCCGGCTTCATGTTGCCTTTTTAACACGGCCTGCACGTGTAACCCTCCCAACCAGACCCCACACCTGTTACATGCTTGTCCGTGTGCTTCAG
>JAFMRP010000335.1 GCA_017354095.1 Ktedonobacteraceae bacterium | reverse complement strand
CTGCTCTTCGGTGGCCAGGTGGCCGTCGTCATGCTGCTGGCCACCGGCCCAACACTACCCATGCTGATACTGCTCCTGGCGATCATCGCTACCTCTATCAGCATCGAGGTCTTCCTCGACGCAATCACCACCCAGCTTGACCGCCTGGCCTTCTCAGCCTTCCCCCGCCTGCTCAAAGAACGCGCCGAACTGCGCACCACGGCCAGCACCTTGCCGCGCATCAACCCACAGCTCGATATTTTACGCATAGATGAGCAGGAATTCATCCACTACACGCGCCGCGCTCTGAGCAACTTCGGCGATCTCGCACGCCTGGCCACCAGCCCCCTCATACATCTCCCGGCGGTTGCCTCCCGCGTCACGCACAACGGGAACCAGAAAGATGCCCTGAGCCAGGCCATCGAACTCAAAGCCATCCTGATGGAGAGCATCGAGCGCCTGAAGCCACGCAACCAGGGCGACTTCGGCACATCCGACGAATGGCGCTACTACAACGCGCTCTACTTCCCCTACATCGCCGGCATCAAGCCCTACAGCCGCCGCTCACAGCACACCCGGCTCGATTCCCCAGCCCAGGAGGCGCTGCAATGGTTCCGCACCCATGTGCCCGAGCGCACGCTCTACAACTGGCAAAATGCCGCCAGCCGCCTGATCGCCCAGGACCTGCGCCAGGCCTGCATGCAAGATCAGACCTGAGCCGCGACTTCATGGTCAGAGGACGAGTAAGCCAGCAAAAAAAATGTTATACTGCCGTCAAGCCCTTGCGAAAGCGCTATTCACAATTCACAGCATCGAGCAGTTCCGGCGGCCTATCCGCCACCATATCACGACAAGGAGCACCTATGGCAACATGGTTCGACGGCTACGTGCAGGCCAATGGCATCAACATCCACTATCATCGTACCGGGAACGGCAACAAACCAGCCATCCTGCTACTGCATGGGATCACAGACAACGGTTTATGCTGGTCGCGCGTTGCCCATGACCTTGAAAGCGACTACGATCTCATCATGACCGACGCCCGCGGCCACGGGCGTTCAGATGGCGTCAGCACAGGCTTCTCATTGGAGATCCTGGCAGACGACGCAGCCGGCGTTATCCGCGAGCTTGGCCTGCAAAAACCCTATCTCTTCGGACACTCAATGGGAGCCATCACTGCTGCAGCAGTCGCCGCACGCTATCCCAACCTGGTACGAGCAGCCCTGCTCGAAGATCCCCCTTTCAGGGATACCGCCCCACCTCCCACCAACAAAGAGCAACAGGCGGAACGCGCCAGGGCGCTGCTCCACTTCCGCGAACTAACGCGCGAGGAAAAAGCTGCGCAAGCCCGCACTGCCAACCCCAACTGGGTGGACGAGGAAAATATACCCTGGGTCGACTCCAAAGCCGAATTTGACGTCGAAGTGTTTGAGCATGCTAATTTCTTCGCGAAGCCCTGGCGCGAAGCAATCCCACAGATCGAGCTTCCCGTCCTGCTCATTACCGGCAACCCTGAACAGGCCATCGTCACACCCGAAGTCGCGCAAGAAGTAGCCCAGACCTGGAAAAACTGCCAGGTAGCACAGATCAACGGCGCCGGCCACAGCATCCACCGTGACCGCTACGCCGAAGTCATGCAGGTCGTCCGGGCTTTCCTGAAAGAGCATTGATCCACTATGGAGATCTCCCTGTGGGACCTCCCAAACGAGCTCAGGCTTTTTTGGCCAGCAGCCTCTGTACGAACATGGCGGCACAGAAGTCGGGAGAACGCATCTCTTCAAGCGCACGCGCGCTCAGTGTCGCCAGTTCCCCTTCGCTCACTCCCCCCACACTCGTCCAGAGCGGGGCCCCGATCTGAAAGACAATAGCCCAATCCTGCACGAGCTCTTCATGGGCCGCTGAACCAGAAGAGGAGTCCAGCACAAAGGCTTCCCGTCCCACATTCGTCAAACCCGCCTCGCGCAGCAGGCGCGGCAGCACAACAGCGACACCGGAATGATCACTCTCGGCACCAAAGTAGTGCCCAGTCCGGTGCATAGCCCGCATCACTACCGACATCAATTGCGTCAGCGCCGGGCTCGTCGAGCTGCCTACATCGTTGGTCTCGACACTGATAAAGCTGCCACCAGGCTTGAGCACACGAGCGCACTCGGCCAGAAGCACGGGCCAGCTTTCCGGTGTCAGGAAACCACTGATCAGGCGGGTGTGAACTACGTCAAAGGCGGCATCAGGAAATGCCAGCCCCTGGCGCGCATCCATTACTCGAAAGCTGACTCCCAAGAGCTCGCGTTCGGCAGCCAGGTAGCGCGCATAGTCCGTCATAGTTGTTGAAATATCGATTCCCACGACCTGCACATGAGGATACTGCTCAGCCACCGCGAGAGTCCACTCACCAGGACCACAAGCAACATCCAGAACGCTTTGACCAGTGGCAAGCTGAACGTTCGGGGGCAGAAGCCCGGTGGACGAGGTAAAAACCCTGGCTTGCCGCGTCAGGCGCGCCATCTCGGCGACATTTTCGGCATCTACCGGATAGTTGCCGGATTGCTCTTGCTTCAATGGAGGAGGCTCCTTCCTGCGTAAATACAGCTCTACTTATCAACAGAGAACACCATCAGCTCGTTCTCACAGTGCCGGTTATCCCGCTCACAACCTCGCCAATAGCGGCCCACCCTGCACTGCATCATTACAACGCTCGCAGTCCTCGTAAATACAGTGCGTAATTTCCGACCGCTCACGAATCGCCTGCGCCGCAGCCTCCAGCACCAGGCGCGCGGGGAACACCCGCCACAGGCTCTGCCCAACCCGCCGCTGCCTCTCAAACGGCGCGAAAATCGGATCAAAGTTCCCAAAGCCACGCGAGCAACTACCGACTGCCACCATCATCGGATACCCATCTGACCCATTAGCCCAGCGCCGGAAAAGTACACGCCCGGCCTGCTGCTCCGCGTAATGGATCAACGTCATGCTCGTCAGGTCCACCCCCATCATCACTACCCATCCCCCACACTCCACCAGCTTTTCAAAGGGAGCATACACCTCCAGCGGCCCCTGCCCACCGACCAAATCCCGCGCCCTCGGCCCCACTGCCGCAAACGAGTTCAGCGGATGATTCCCCCGCACCCGCTCCGCACGCGCCAGAACAGCCGCAGGCAAAGCTCCCATTCCCTTATGAACCTCATTAACATCCGGTGAGTAAACAAGACTATGCTCCACCGTTTCGGCCGAAACATCATAGTCGTAACCATTCCGCTCTGGCCTCATCCAGGGATCAGCAGGAGGAGATATCGCATACTCATACAGAAACGCCGGCACCAGTACTGTACAATCCTCAGCCAGCAGGCCATCCAGGACCGCTCCAGCTCCCCTCTCAACGTGACCAAACGACCTCAGCGACGAGTGAACACACAACACCTGCCCGCTTAGCCCCAGTTCTCGTACCGCCTGCTGGATATCATTGCTGGTAATACTCATAACTAGATACTACCTCCAATTCCTACCCGTACAAAACACCAATCTGCTATTCCCCCTCTCCAGGAATACCCCAAACCACTCTGCCAACAACCTGCATGGGAATCATTCCATCCTGGTACAGCGGTAAAAGCAGATCTCTCACCTGCCGATCAAGTTCAGCAGCGGACTGAGCATCCATAAGCGCTTTGGAGAAGCGGCTCCTCGAATGCAGCCCTTCAATAAAGTCATCGATAGACTGCACAAAAGGCACTGGCACTGTCTTCTGCTCGCCCTTTTTCTGAAACAGCTGACTGGCGACTAACGTATCAAGCCAGCCATGCCGATGTCCCTCGCCCGTAGAAAATTGAGCGAGTATCCGTTCCAGGTCAGCGCGCCAGGGCTGCGACACCACACTTCGATGAACGAGGGCAAGATGTCCACCCGGCGTCAACATCGAACGCAGGCGAGGAAGCACAACATTCCAATCAAACCAGTGGAAACTCGAACCCGCGGTGATAAGCGCATAAGGGGGGTGCAACGAAACCTCCTCCACACGACCCACGATCCAGTTCAAGCCAGGATAATCACCACCCGGAAGCTGTTTTCCCCGCTCGATCATATTTTGCGAGAAGTCCACAGCATCAACCCGGATAGCACGCCGCGCCAGGTTCCGCGCAATATCGCCAGCGCCACAACCAACATCCAGCGCAGTACGTGGCTCATCTGTCACCAGGCGCACAAGCAAATCAAAGATTTCATCTGGATACGGTGGACGAAACTGGTAAGCATCAACAGTTCGTTGATCTTTGAAGGTCTCAGCATAGGCAATACGCAAATGTCGCTGGTTGGGCTGCATGCTCTCCCTCTCTTGTGTCAGTAATACATTCACGATCTCCGCAAATCTATTATAACGTGAGATGGAGATGACACGCTATGAGGAAGCCCGGAAGCTCATGCAGCGGCTCTCTTCTCTGCAAGCTAACGTCCCTGATGACTTGCCTGCTCATAAACAGCAAGACCATTAACAAAGCATCACTGATGCATCAATCATGCTTGTTCACTAAATAAAAAGGCATAGCAGCCAGAGCTGGCTGCTATGCCCATACGCGAAACTGTTTTCTTATGGATGGCCTTATTACATACAGCTCGCCTGCCACGCTTGATAATACTTGCTCGCTGGCGCATGATCCAGCAGCGGCGCGATAAAACGTGTCGCCGCCACGACCTTCTCCAGATCTACCCCGGTCGCGATTCCCATGCCATTCAGCATATAGACCAGGTCCTCCGTCGCCAGGTTACCCGACGCCCCCGGCGCATAGGGACAGCCTCCCAGACCACCCGCCGCTGCATCAACAGTCCTCACCCCCATCTGCAACGCCATCAGCACGTTCGCCAGCGCCGTACCACGCGTGTCGTGAAAATGTACAGCCAATCGCGCCATCTCAATCTGCCCCTCACCACACAGCAGATCCAACACTTCTACCACCTGGTTCGGCGTGGCCACGCCAATCGTATCGCCCAGCGAAAGCTCGCCCACGCCCATATCCAATAGTGCCCGCGCCACTTCCAGTACCTTGCGCGGATTTACAGCCCCCTCATACGGACAGCCAAAAACGGTCGAGATATAGCCACGCGCGGCGATGCCTTCCCGCTGCGCCATCTCAAGCACCGGACGGAAATTCTCCAGGCTCTGCGCGATGCTGGCGTTGATATTATGCCGGGTAAAGCTCTCGCTGGCCGCCGTAAACACAGCAATGGAGCGCACACCTGCCTGCAGCGCGCGCTCCATCCCCTTCACATTCGGTACCAGCACAGGATAGTCCGTTCCCGACAGGCGTTTCAGCCCTGCCATCACTACCCCGGCATCACCAAGCTGCGGGATCGCCCTGGGACTGACAAACGAGGTGGCTTCTACGACCGGCAGACCGGCCTCTGCCAGCAGTTCAATAAAGCGAATCTTCTGCTCGGTTGGAATATGTACCTTCTCGTTTTGCAAACCATCTCGCGGGCCCACTTCGACAACACGTACCGCCTGCGGAAGCGCTAACTTCATCATCACGCCCCTTTATATTCGTAGTGCGACGATTGCTCCTGCGCTTCCTGCTTCTTCTCCTGCGACGACGGCTCGCTCGGTGGCGGCAGCATCAGAAGCGCAGACTTGTTCTCCTCACCCTGCTCAGCTTCCTGCTGTGGCTTGCGCTCGACCCGGATCTGCGTGATGCGCCGCCCGCGCGTCGCCAGTACCGTAAAGTGTACCTCTTCATAGGTCACGACATCTCCAGGACTGGGTATCTTGTCGAGCTGCGCATAAACAAAGCCGCCCAGCGTCTCATAGTCCGCGTCATCCAGCTCCATATCCATCAGATCATTGAAATCATGGATGCTGATCTTGGCATCGAAAACATACTCGTGCTCGCTCAGCTTCTCAAACAGATTCTCCTCACGATCATACTCATCCTTGATATCTCCAACGATCTCCTCAACCAGGTCCTCAATCGTTACCAGTCCGGCAACCGACCCATACTCATCCACGACCATCACCATATGGATACGATTCTGGCGAATCTCACGCAGCAAATCATCCAGCTTCTTGGTCTCA
>JAFMRP010000334.1 GCA_017354095.1 Ktedonobacteraceae bacterium | reverse complement strand
TTGTGATCGTGCGGAATTTTTAGGGTATTTTTTATGTTCGCGCCAGGTGCGCGGAAAGGACTCATCGTAATGGCAGTAACAGAAAAGCAAACAGCCACCGCTGGAATCTGGGGCATCAACGTGCGGCAGATTGTGTATGCCGCGCTGGGGGCCGCGCTCTATGGGCTACTCAGCATTCCCACTAACATTTTTCAGATTAGCGCGGGGGGTATCTCGTTTCGTCCCGCAATTGTCATTCCGTTGTTTTTTGGTGCATTGTTTGGTCCCTGGGTTGGCCTGTTTGCCGGGGGATTCGGTAATATCCTGGGTGACTGGTTGACTGGATGGGGCATTACCTGGAACTGGGATATCGGCAACGGTCTGATTGGCTTTGTTCCAGGTCTGGCGATCATCTTTACTGCGGGTCGCTACTTCAACTGGCGCAACTATGCCTGGGCGGAGGGCTTAAGCATCGTCGGTATCTTAATCGGCGTTGGTTTTTCAGCCTATAGTGACATCTGGGTTGCCAAGAAAACTGTTGAGTATGCCACCTTTACTAATTTCATTCCAGGGGTGATTGCGGATCTGATCTGTGGTTTGATTTTGCTACCTATTCTGCTGGTAGCCTATGGAGCAGCGGTCAGAAGAATAGGGCGCTCGTAGTTTGGCACGGATATGGTGAGCCACAACGGCTCACCATATCTTGTGGAGGATGTGTATGCTGATTAATTTCCCATATGTTGAAAAAGATACTCCGCTCCATCGCCTGGATGTGCGCGCTAAATTGCTGCTCCTGCTAACTTTAGGTATAGCACTGGCCCAGACATCCAATATCTGGGTGATTCTCATTGCTCTGCTGTTCACTGTGTGGTATTATCGCCTGGCTGGTCTGACCTGGCTTGAAACGAAGCGGGCATGGTATATGGTTATCGCATTGAATACCATGATCGTGCTAGGCAACTATTTTCTTTCTGGCGGCTCAGTAATTTCGGGCGTCGACGTAGGAATCGAGCACACATTTTTGTACTTTCCCTTTCCAGGGTTGGTAGGGCATGCACCTTTTGTTGGTCTGGTGACGCTCCATCTCAGCGTTGAAAATCTGGCTTTTCTGGCGACCGTCGCAATGCGTAATTTTGCGATTGCGCTCGTTGCTATTTCGCTGCCTTTTACAACGAAACCCGCGTATGTGGCTTTAGGTTTCAGGGGTCTGGGGCTGCCTGATAGCTTTGCCTACGCGATTGACCTGGCCTTTCGCTTCCTCCCCACCCTCGGGCGTGACTTTGGCACGACGCTGGATGCGCAGCGGGCGCGTGGCTTCGAGCTGGACAAGCTGCGCGGGGGCCTCTTTAGCAAGATTGCGCGCACGGCTCCGCTGATTGTTCCGCTGGTGATCGGATCGATTATCGGGGCGGAAGATATTATCAACGCGATGGAGCTGCGCTGTTTTGGGATAGGGAAGCGCAGCTGGCTGATGGAGCTGCGCCCTCGCCGCGTGGACCGGATGGTGATTGCGTTGACCCTGCTGGGTTTTGTGCTGATTACGGCCTTGAATATTATTGGTGGCTTTGCCAGCGGGTGGCTGCACTTTTTGCATGTGCAGGGCATCCCGCTGCTGTCTTAACTAATCTTCCGCGAGAAAGCGGCGCAGCTCGTGGGCCGGGCCGGGCTGCTGGCCGAAGACGATGGTGTAGTGGTTGAGCGTGGGAAAGTCGGCAAACTGGCAGCCGGGGATGTGGCGGCGCATCTCGTCGGCGGTGGCTGTGGGGAGGAGCTGGTCGTTGCCGGTGAAGAGGCTCTGGCCCGCTCGCAGCAGCAGTGTTGGTACGCTGACGCGTGGCCATTCCTGTGCCGGGTTGATCTCCGCGAGATGCTGTCCCTCCTCGATAATGGCATCGCGCGAGGCTCTGGCCGCGACGCTGCCATCGGCGAAGCGCTCTACGTCGTGCTTCACGTAGAGATCGAGATAGTCATTCCAGTATGGTCCCAGGAAAGGTGCCAGTTTCAGACGGCCCACATATTCCTCGTAAGAGGGCACGGGCAGGCCGAGGCGGCTGATCGAGGCCGTCAACCACGCGGGCTGCTCTTCGGGCGAGCTCCAGGGCAGCGGGGCGCCACCGTCCAGCAGGATCAGCTTGCTGAGCCGATCGGGATGGTGGGTGGCGAAATAGAGGGCGATAAAGGCTCCCAGCGAGTGCCCGGCCACTACGGGACGCTCCAGGCCCAGGGTGTCGAGCAGGTTGAGCAGGTCGGTGGCGTGGATGGGAATGCTGTAGCCGCTGGCGGGTTTGGCGCTCAGGCCGCGTCCGCGCAGGTCGTAGGCGAAGACGCGGTGGTCGTTTGCCAGGGCGTCGGCGAAGGCCTGGAAGCAGTGGGCATTGGCGGTCAGGCCGTGAATAAAAATAACGGGCTCTCCTGCTGTACCCCACTGTACCACGTGGAAGGTTAGATCGCCGGAGGAGAGTAGTTCATCGCGTGCGGGGCTGTTCATCGGCATAAGCCTCTCCTTGCTGTTCAAATGTGCGCCAGCGGGCGATGGTCTCCGCGATCAGTGGTTGTCCCTCTTGCTGGCGCTGCTGGGGCGAGCGCCAGCCGGGTGTGGTGATGCGGGTGGAGACGCCGGGCCAGAGTACCTGCTGGATGATTTGACGGTAGCGCTCGATCTCTGGCTGGAAAAGTACGCCGTGCTGGCTGTCCTCCAGGTAGAAATATTGATTGTGCTGGCGATGCCAGGCGCGCAGGTCGTCCTGGCTGGTGATCAGCCGTTCGTGCAGGCCGCTGGCGAGGTCGTAGCGGATCTCCTCGCCGAAGGGGAAGCAGTGCAGATGGGCGTGGAAGACCGTCTGGTGGAAGATACCATGCTCCCAGAAGACCGGCGCGGCATAGAAGCGGGCGAAAAATTGCCTGACGGTCTGCTTGAGGGTGAGCAGTTCCGCGTCCAGGTCAGCGGGCACGTCGCCGTAGCAGGTGTAGTGGTTGCGCGGAATGATCAGGATATGGCCCGCGACGAGGGGGGCGTGGTCGGTAACGACGAGGAACGTGGGCGTCTCTTTGAGGGTGTAGCGTTTGAGGTGCCCGTGCTGGCAAAACGCGCAATCGATGCCGTTCCCGGGTTGCATGAATAATCTCTCCTTACTCGTAGTGTGGAAAGCGCCCCCTCCTTTGAACAGGCAAAAATTCAAGGGGTCCAGGGGCGCTAGTCCCTGGCGGGGTCCGGGGCGGAGCCCCAGAGATTACCCGGCGTGGCGGAAGCCGGCTTCGGCCATGGTCAGTGAGGGGCCGTCGGCAACCATGCCAGCGTCGACCACTTCAGCGACCACGAGGGTTGAATCGCCGGCCGGGATGAACTCACGCGCCTCGCAGGCAGTCCAGGCCAGCCCTTCGTCGAAGATAATTACCCCGTCCGGGCGCGCGGTATAGCTGATGCCGTTGAGCTTGTCGGGCTTCTTGAGCGCCGACTGGCCCATGTGTCCGGCCAGGTCGCGCTGGCCCGAACGCAGCGTGTTGATGGTGAATTTGCGGCTATTTTTAATCATGGGCAGCGATTTGGTCTCGTTCTCGACTGAGACCGCGACGAGCGGGGGATCGAACGAGACCTGGGTGAGCCAGTTGGCGGTAAAGCCGTTCACTTCGTCGCCATCCTGGCACATTACGACGTAGAGCCCGTAGGTGTAGGTGCGCAGCACCTGCCGTTTGACTTTCGGGTCCATGGCTAAAGTCCCTTTCTACGAAGAAAAATACTACTCTTCTTATTGTACGCAGAAAAGTGACAGTCCGTCCATGATTGGCCCGCTTTTCCACCTTGATGCCCCCACCGTGAGAATAGATAGATGTGTCATTCTTGATACGAAGCGGATGTGAAAATTTAGCGGCAGGAAAAGGAGAAATGCAACTATGTGGCGACATGGCGATGTTTTGATCGCGGAGACAGGCGGTGTTCCGCAGGGGGCGAAGCGCCAGCCTCAGCTTATACTGGCTCATGGTGAGGTCACGGGGCATAGCCATCGCATTGAGCACCCGGAGCGGGCTGAGCTGTGGGCCTTTCAGGGAGTGCTCTACCTTGTTGTGCTCGCGACGACGCGTGTAATCCACGAGGAGCATCATCCGATCACGCTCAATCCTGGCACCTATCGTGTCTGGCAGCAGCGTGAGTATACGCCTGAAAAAATTCGTATTGTGCGCGATTAGAATGGGGTGAAGCATGCAGACGATCACACTAACAGCCGATGAGGCGCGGGAGTTCATTCTGGAGTATCAGACGCACATAAGCGAGCTTGATGGACTGGTGGTCGAAGGAAGCCTGGATTTTGCGAACGAGTCGCGCCTGCGCGTTCTGCCAGAAGGGATGAGCGTGAGGCGCCTGACGCTGGATGGTTGTACGTCGCTGCATGACTTGCCGGGCCTGCGCTGCTATGACCTGTCGGCGCGGGCCACGCCGCTCACGCGTATCTCCGGCGAGCTCCAGGTAGAGAATCGGCTCGACCTGGAGGGCTGTATATGGCTGGAGGAGCTGCCGGCAAGGATGCGGGTCGGAACGTTGAATGTGCGCGGCTGCAGCGAGTTACGCAGGTTGCCCGAGCATATTGAGGATATCTTTTTCCTGGATGCAGCCGACTGCGCTCAGCTCAGTGAACTGCCTGCCAGGGGGCCAGAGGCCATGGGGCGCTTGAATGTGCGCGGCTGTACGCAGCTGCGCGCGCTGCCATCCTGGCTCAAGCGGGTGGCGCAGCTTGATGTCAGCGGCTGCGTGAACCTGGTGCAGTGGCCTGAAGAGCTGCGCGTGATCTCGTGGGTTGATCTGGCCGCCGTGCCGCTGGAGGCGGTTCCGCAGGCGCTGCGCGAGGCTCCGCTGCGCTGGCGAGGGGTCTTTGTGCCGGGGCGCGTGGTCTTTGAGCCGGAGAGCCTGACGTATGAAGAGGCGCTGGCGGAGGCCAATACTGAAGTGCGGCGCGTGATGATGGAGCGCATGGGCTACGAGAAGTTCGCTGAGCAGGCGGGTACGCGGGTGCTGGACGAAGATGAAGATCCCGGTGGCAGGCGCCAGCTGCTGCGCGTTGAGATGTCCGGCGATGAGCCGCTGGTCTGCCTGGCGGTGAACTGCCCCTCAACCACGAGGCGCTATATGCTGCGTGTGCCGCCCACCATGACCTCGTGCCGGCAGGCCGCCGCCTGGATTGCCGGCTTCGACAATCCCGACGACTATCGTCCCCTGGCCGAGACATAGAGGGCGCGAGCCGGCCACCCGCAAGAGGTGGCCCTACATTTCTCGTGGGCACGAGAGTCGGCAGGGCGCGAGCTGGCCACCCGCAAGAGGTGGCCCTACATGTTGGGGGAGAGGGTTGGTGAGAGGCGAGGGAAGGTGTACCTGAAAAACGCGTGCAAAACCCTACATAGCCCTACAAAGCCGCTTCTCAGGCCGATGCAACCCAACATCAAACCTTGCAGAAACCCTACATAGCCCTATAAACCCTGCAGAGCCACTCTAGAGGCCGATTCAGAGGCTATTCGCGTTTTGTATCGCTGCGTGCGAATTGATGCACGGTGTTGAGACAAATCACGCTTCCGGGTGGATGCGAGTCAGGCTTTCCTGGTTGAGTCGAGAACTTGCAGGTAGTGGGGATTATACATGATGCCCAGGATGTTGCCGAACGGATCGATGACGGAAGCGGTGATGTATCCATGACCACGGTCGCGGGGCGCTTCTAGCTGCCTGGCTCCCAGGGAGAGTAATCGGTGTAAGGTGGCGTTGACATCGTCCACGTGCCAATACATGATAGCGCCAGCGGGAACCTGGGTCCGGGTATCGAAGGGTGCGTATTTGCTCTCGATCAGGCCTAGCTCGTGCTGGTAGTCGCCGAGGCGAAATTCACAGTATCCCGGGCGATGGAAGTATGGTTCGATACCCAGTAGTTCCGTGTACCACTGCTTTGCCGCTTCCAGATCGTCTGCCCAATAACTGATCGTTGTGAAGCCTCGCAATGGTTGTGTATTGCTCATCATATTTCTCCCATCTTGTCCGTGAAAGCAATCTATCGGGTCAGGTTGCTTTCAGTATA
>JAFMRP010001385.1 GCA_017354095.1 Ktedonobacteraceae bacterium | reverse complement strand
GCCTCGTGAGAAACAGCCCTCCGTGCCCACCATTACCGGCGTCTGGCCTGGCGCCAACTGGTACGAGCGCGAGGTCTATGACCTTTTTGGCATCAAGTTCACAGACCACCCCGATCTTCGTCGCATCATGATGCCCAATGACTGGACAACTCACCCGCTGCGCAAGGACTACCCGGTTAGCGGCTTCGAATTGCCAGAGCCGTACTGGGGAGGCCAGGTCCCCTACGACACCGATCCAGGTGTCGGTACCCTCTATCGGCAAACCCTGCGCACCTCTGAGGGCCGCGAACTCAACGAAAATCGTAGTAATCTCAATCCTGAACAGGAACCTGGGACGAAAAAGGGATAACGTATGCAGCAGCAAGAGTTACAGAACCAGTTCAGCATAGAGGATAGCCAGCCGCTCGTAGATGGGCAGCGTGTCGATACAATGACGATCAATATGGGGCCCCAGCACCCCAGCACGCATGGTGTGCTCCGCCTCATCCTCACCATCGAGGGTGAAACGGTCATTAAGGCCGTGCCAGATATTGGCTATCTGCATACCGGCATCGAAAAAACTGCCGAAGCCAAAACCTATCACCAGGCCCTCGTCCTCACCGATCGCATGGACTATCTGGCGCCACTCTCCAATAATCTGGGCTATGCCCTCACCGTGGAAAAGTTGCTTGGTATCGAGGACGAGATCAGTGACAAAATCAAGTATGTGCGGGTCATCCTGGCCGAACTACAACGCATCGCCAGCCATCTCGTCTGGCTCGGCACACACGCCCTTGACCTGGGAGCGCAGAGCGTTTTCCTCTACTGCTTCCGTGAGCGCGAACTGCTGCTCGATATCTTCGAGTATGTCTCCGGCGTGCGCATGATGACCAGCTACATCTGCCCGGGCGGCCTCCAGGCCGACATCCCGCCCGGATTCGATGCCAAAGTGCGCGAATTTACCCGCGTTTTCCCGCAATACCTGCGGGAATATCACGACCTGCTCACCAATAACCAGCTCTGGTTGGAACGCACCAAAAATGTCTCCCTCCTCAGCAAGGAAGATGCTATAGCCTATGGTGCCACCGGCCCGGTACTGCGTGGTAGCGGCGTCGTCTGGGATATCCGCAAAGTCTTCCCCTACTCTGGCTATGAGCAGTTTGACTTCGATATCCCTGTCGGTTCTAATGGCGATGTCTATGATCGCTATCTTGTGCGCATGCTCGAAATGGATCAGAGCATCAAAATCATTAATCAGGCGGTGGACGGTCTGCCCGCTGGCCCGCATCGTGTGCTCAATCCCAAAGTAGCGCCCCCGCCCAAGTGGCAGATCACCGGTAGCATGGAGGCTTTGATCCATCATTTCAAGCTTTTCACCGAGGGCTATCGCCCCCCGAAAGGAGAGGCCTTTGTGCGCACCGAATCGCCTAAAGGCGAACTGGCATATTACATGGTCAGCGATGGTTCCGCCAAACCCTATCGTATGCATGTCCGTGGTGGCTCCTTTGCCAACCTGCAGGTGCTGCCGCGCATGATCGAAGGCGGTTTCATTTCAGACGTAGTTGCCGGTATCGGTAGCATAGATATAGTACTAGGCGAGGTTGATCGATGATTTCAGAACAGGCGAAACAGCGTATGCGTGACCTGGCGGCTCGTTATCCCGTGGCACGTTCTGCCGTACTACCCTCCCTCTACATCGCACAGGAAGAAGAGGGCTACATCACCAGCGAGGGTCTGCGTGCGGTGGCCGAAGCGCTCAATATGACTGTCGACGACGTGGAGAGTGTCTCAACCTTCTACACCATGTATCATCAGCAGCAGCCGGGGAAAAAGGTTATCAAAGTATGCACCAGCATCTCATGCTACCTGCGCAACTGCGATGGCCTGCTGGCGCACATTGAGCAGCGCCTTGGCATCAGGCGCGGCGAGACAACTCCCGACGGCAACTATACCCTGCAGACCGCCGAATGCCTCGCTTCCTGCGGGACCGCCCCGGTGCTCCAGGTGAACGGCGAATTCGTTGAAAACGTTACTCCGGGAACCGCC
>JAFMRP010001384.1 GCA_017354095.1 Ktedonobacteraceae bacterium | reverse complement strand
CAAAGATATTCTTAGAGATTGCTCGTCAACATAGGCTCTATGCGCTGTTCACCGTTGCGGTTGTACTTGGGCTAAGGCGTGGAGAAACGGTTGCATTAATGTGGAGTGATGTTGATTGGGAGCAAAAAACTTTGCACATCCAGCGAACAGCGAGCCGCTTTCCCAAATTGGGGATTGTTGTACGAAAACCGAAAACGAAAAAGAGCAACCGGTTTATCAAAATGCCGTCGTTCATTGTAGATATCCTGAAAGCACATAAAGAGCAGCAAGAACGGGATAGAAAACAGCTAGAGGATGTGTGGGCGAACAAAGATTTAGTTTTTTGCAACACCTTTGGTGGCTACATTGAACCTGACTACCTTTTACGGATACTACGTACCATGCTCTTAAAGGCCCAACTTCCTGATATCACTTTTCATGATTTACGTCACAGCGCTGCAAGTATCATGAAAGCGCTAAAGATTAATGATAAGGTCATACAAGAAGTTTTGGGCCATACAAAATATGAAACTGATTTAGTGTACATCCACTTGCTTGAAGAGATGGTAGACGAGGCGACGCGAAAGCTTGACAGCACTTTTGGGAGTCAAGCAGAATAATTGCTGTCAAATTGCTGTCAAGCCTGATAACAACAAACATTATCAGGCTTGAGGGGCGGCTTTGTAGGCTGTTT
Organism: Ktedonobacteraceae bacterium; assembly: GCA_017354095.1. Lineage (GTDB taxonomy): Bacteria > Chloroflexota > Ktedonobacteria > Ktedonobacterales > Ktedonobacteraceae > Bu33. The sequence goes on along the minus strand of JAFMRP010001384.1, from coordinate 1,355 downwards.
ATCGTAGTTATATGTGTTCTACAAGTGTGTAGCCACTTTGCTCAATCCCCCGATGCCCAGGGGCCTATTCAGATTCTGTCCACCTGTCCGCCTCTGCCGGTCTGTATCATCTCAGGCCCGGGCAGCTTGTCTGCCCACTGCTCTCAGATAGGCTTCTTCCAGATTGGGATCAACGGCAACAGCAGCCTCGTGCGGGCGCGTGGCACTCACAATACGCAGCGTGATGCCGTGCATGTGATTGACCATCGAACTGACTTGATAGCTCGCCTGTAACTGCAAGGCGGTGGCCTGGTCAGTGGTCACACTCCAGACCGAGCCTGCCGTCTGTACCAGCAATGCCTCCGGCGTCGTATCGCTTAGCAAGCGCCCTTCCTGCAAAATCAGTAAGCGGTTGGCCACGGCCTCCACATCACTGATGATATGGGTGCTGAGTATGATGATCCGATTGCTGGTCAGGCTGGCGAGCAGGGTACGAAAACGCACGCGCTCGGCAGGATCAAGTCCGACGGTCGGCTCATCGACAATCAAGATTTCGGGGTCGTTGAGCAGAGCCTGCGCGATGCCGATTCGCTGCTTCATGCCTCCGGAATAGGTGGGCAGCTTGCGGTCAGCTACTTGCCCCAGTTGCGCCGTTTCCAGCACCTCATCAACACGTCGGTGGGCCAGCGACCTGGGTAGCCCTTTCATCGCGGCCAGGTAGCGCAGAAATTGTCGTCCAGTGAACTCGGGGTAGATGCCAAAATCCTGGGGTAAATAGCCCAACACCTGCCGGAGCTTCTCGCCATGAACGCGGATGTCCTGCCCGTTCCAGAGAATGCGCCCCTCAGTGGGCAAGAGCAGGGTCGCGATCATGCGCATCAGGCTCGTCTTGCCCGCACCGTTGGGCCCAACCAGCCCCAGCATACCCGGACCGCAGCGCAGCGACAGCTGATGCAGCGCAACGTGTTGCCCATAACGCTTACTCAGATGTTCAATCGTCAATTCCATCACGGTTCTCTCTTTCTTTTCACTGCCATTTTAGCCGTGGACGAACTTCCTAGTTGAGCACATCGCGGGATCGCTTGAAGGCGAGAGCCGCGACCAGCACCAGTACCAGACTGAACCCGGCCAACAGCAGGTGCGGTGCAAACCAGCCGGAGAGTGAGGGCATCTTGTTCTCAAGTGGAAGGAGGAATTGCTGCAATTGAACCTGGTTCTCTATCCCCTGGAGCCCATTGAAGTTATTGGTATACTGGGGGAGCATTCCGAGCGCGGTAATCGCGCTGGTTGGATCCCAATTGACATACCAGGCAGGCGGAGTGGTGCCGTGGAGCCCGGTGGGGATAACGACCGCCCCCATGATCCATCCCACCAGG
>JAFMRP010001383.1 GCA_017354095.1 Ktedonobacteraceae bacterium | reverse complement strand
TACAGATCCGGGATGATCGTTCCCGGGCATTTATGCGCTAGCGAGCTTTGAACTGGGCCTGGCGCTTCTCGGTATAGGCCGCGATACCCTCTTTGGCATCCTCGCTCTGGAAGAGAAGCTGCTGCAGCTCGCGTTCGATTGCCAGGCTCTCGGAGAACGAGACTTCCGAGCCGGACTGTACCGAGCGTTTGATGCGTCCAACGGCCTGCGAGGCTTTATTGGGGGGACAGAAGGATCTGGCATACCGCATTACCTCGTCCCAATAGTTCTCCGGCTCATAGACATAGTTGACCAGGCCGAGGTCTTGTGCCTCCTCGAAGCTCATCAGCTTACCCTCGGTCATCAGCTCGATGGCCTTGTTCTTGGGCAAGGCGCGCGCCATGCGCTGCGTGCCGCCTGTGCCGGGCAGCACCCCCAGGGTAACCTCTGGCAGGCCGACTTTGCCCGCGCCGCGTTTCGCGATGCGTATATCGCAGGCCAGGGCGATCTCCAGGCCACCGCCAACGGTATGCCCATTGAGCGCCGCGATCACCAGTTTCGGCGTCTGCTCCAGGCGGATAAGCGTCTCGTTGGCATGCAGGCAAAAATAATATTTGAAGGTGGGAGTGACGGCATTGAGCATGCTGATATCCGCGCCGGCACTAAAAAATTTCTCCCCCTGGCCGCGCAGCAGCAGCACATGTACGTTCTCATCAAAGCGAGCCTGGAGGATGGCCTCGTCAAGCTGGCGCATCATCTCGTAGCTGTACGTATTCGCCGGGGGATTTGTCAGTTCGATAATGGCCACCCCTTCAGCCGTCGTGTAGTTCACCAGTGTACGTTCAGTTGTGGTCGTCATATGGTCTGTCCTTTCGTTAGCGTTATGAAGCAATTACGCTCACAATCGAATCGCGTGGCACCAGGACCATCTCGATCCAGCTAAATTCATCGTAAATACTGCGTGCATAGACCCTGGCCAATTCCACATCGTCGGCCACCACATTGCCAATTTCGTGAAGTGGCTCCTCATATTTGCGCCGGGCAAACACGTGCCAGACCCGTGTCTCGTTCAGAGCCGCGCGCCGTGCCTGGCCGACGGTCTCAAGCGTTTCGTTCATGCTGAAATCCCCCAGGAGCGCAGAATCTCAAGTCCCTCCTCGCTCAAACGCGCTTTCGTCCAGACCGGGTCCCAGACAATTTCGATGCGCACCTCGCGAATGCCCGGCTCCTTGAGCAAGCGCTCGCGAATATCATCCATGATGAATTCCATGGCGGGACATCCCATGGCAGTGAAGGTCAGTTTGAGATCAACCACCCCGTCTTGTTCCTTCAGATCCACAATCAGGCCCATATCGACGACGCTGACGGGAAGCTCCGGATCCATCACCTCGCGCAGGGCATCCCACAGGGAAGGGCGTGAACGGTCATCGCGCGGATGGGTTTGCAACCCGGGGTAGGCTGTGCTCATTGCTATGCCTCTTGTTCTAGCAGGCGCAGCATCTCGCGTTTGCCACGCTGAATCATGTTCACAAACTCTTCGTTCGCAGGCCCGCGCGCCTTCCAGCGCTTCATCACGTCGTCCCAGGTGCATTGCCCTTCCCAATGTTTGGCTCTGGCATCAAAATGTTGTGGGAACACGCAATCAAGCACATATTTTTGTTGTTCCGCATCGTAGTGAGCGGGCACCCGCAAGTGGAGTTCTTCGCACAGCGGAACCGCCGTCGACATCCAGATCTGGCGCAGCTGGTCGTTGCTCTTGCCCTTAAAGCCATAATCAAGCTGCTCACTGTGTTTCTTGAGGTCGTCCGGCAGGCCAAACCACTCAACTGTCAACAGGAACATCCAGTCGGCCGCGCGCTGCAAAGCTTCGTGTCCCTCGCTGGTCTGGTTTAGCTTGCGCATCCCCTGTTCTCCATGACGCAGGTGAAAGGTCTCTTCCTTATCAACTTTTACCAGTGCGCGCTTCCAGGGTCCAAAGGTGGTGCTCTGGTACACATCGCCAAGGAGCGTATAGCCCGCACGATCATAGAACGCGTTCGCCACGATCAGT
>JAFMRP010001382.1 GCA_017354095.1 Ktedonobacteraceae bacterium | reverse complement strand
TTCTTGTCGAAAGGCTTTGACTCTCTTATAGAGAGTATAGCACGCAGCCGCGTTTGGCGCCGTCGAGGAAATAATGGGGAATATGGGTGTTGGGGAAGGAGGTGGCAAGTGTGGGTTGGTAGGGTCCGGTGGGAGGCCTGTCGGGCTCTCGCTCATGAAGTTTGTGAAAAGAATGGGGAATATGGGTGTTGGGGGGAAAGAAGAGGCAAGGACAGGTTAATAGGGTCCGGGAAGTGACCTCCGGGCTCTCGCTGAAGCGAGTCACTGCACCGGGGGTCAGGTGGGTCAGTAGGGAATGGGGGTCAGCCTACGGGGTTTCATTAATCACCAACTATTTTAAAGCGCGGGGATGGGTGGTCCCCGCGCTCATGGTTGTGTCAGGCTGTTGCCAGCATGCGTTCGAGGGCGACGCGGGCCCAGTGGGCGGTCTGCTCGTCAACGCTTACCTGGTTGATGACCTCGCCCTGGAGCAGGGCTTCCAGCACCCAGGCCAGGTAGGCTGGATGAATGCGATACATTGTCGAGCAGGGGCAGACGATCGGGTCCAGGCAGAAGATGTGCTGTTCGGGATGCTCTTTGGCGATGCGATGCACCAGGTTGATCTCGGTGCCGACGCCCCATACCGTGCCTGCTGGAGCCTTTTCGATCTGCTGAATAATATATTCGGTCGAGCCGTAGAGATCGGCTGCCTCTACCACTTCGCGGCGGCACTCCGGGTGTACCAGGATTTTAATGTCTGGATACTCCGCGCGCGCCTTCTCGATCTGCTGTACTGAAAAGCGCATGTGTGTGCTGCAATAGCCCTTCCAGAGAATGATGCGCGCGCGCTCAATCTCCTCCTCGGCGTCTACAGAGGACATGGGATCTTTAGGATTCCAGACCGTCATCTGATGTTCGGGGATGCCATATTTGAGCGCCGTATTGCGGCCCAGGTGCTCATCAGGGAAGAAGAGCACGCGTTTGCCCCGGCTGAAGGCCCAGCGCATCACAGCAGGCGCGTTTGACGATGTGCAGACGATGCCGCCATTGCGTCCACAGAAGGCTTTGAGGTTGGCCGCCGAGTTCATGTAGGTCACAGGAATAATGCCCGCATCGTCGCCAAGCTGTTCAGTGAGCATCTGCCAGCACTCTTCAACCTCAGCGATATTGGCCATATCGGCCATCGAGCAGCCAGCAGCCGGATTGGGCAGGATCACCTGCTGATGTGGTCCACTCAGAATATCGGCGCTCTCGGCCATAAAATGCACGCCGCAGAACAGGATATAGTCGGCCTCAGGGTGCTTAGCCGCCATCTGAGCCAGCTTGAAGGAGTCGCCGCGATAATCGGCATACTTGATAATCTCGTCACGCTGGTAGTGGTGGCCCATAACCACCAGGCGCGTGCCGAGTTCCTGGCGAGCGGCGTCAATGCGCCGGTCCAGTTCCTCGCCGCTCATTTCGGCGTAGAACGTGGGGATGGTATCAACGCGTTTCGAGAGATCATGCCGGGCGCGTGTCTGAGGGTTGAGCAGCGGCAAGATGCGCGTCTCCTGGCTTTCGGCGCAGGCTGTCTGTATAGCCATAGAAATTCCTCCTGACATTCAGATCAACGGGTTGTTTCCGCGAACTCTAGCGAGACATCGAAGTTGGAAACCGAATGCGTCAGCGCGCCGAGCGAGATAAAGTCAACGCCTGTCCCGGCCACTGTTCTCAGCTTCGCGGCATCGGTGCCGATATTGCCGGAAGCTTCGGTCAGTACACGCGGGGCTCGCTGGCGAATCAAGCTGACGGCCTGGCGCATCGTTTCCACATCCATATTGTCCAGCAGCACAACATCCGCATCAGCCGCCAGCGCCTGCTCAATCTCGGCGAGTGTTTCGCACTCGATCTCGACTTTGAGCAGATGGGGAGCCGATGCGCGAGCAGCAGCAACAGCCTGCGCAATTCCTCCCGCTGCCTTAATATGGTTATCTTTAATCAATATCCCATCGCTCAAACCGAAGCGATGGTTCTGCCCACCACCCATCCGCACGGCGTATTTTTCCAGTGCGC
>JAFMRP010000333.1 GCA_017354095.1 Ktedonobacteraceae bacterium | reverse complement strand
TCTTGATCATCACGCGGCTCAAGCACTTTCGATTCAAAAGAGTTCTTCCTCATCCTAAACAAACCATTCTAAACTAAGGAGACACCTATGTCACTCGACGCATATGTAACGCTCGGTCACTCTGGATTGCGGGTCAGCCCGTTTTGTCTGGGCGGCATGTCCTTCGGAGAAGACCTGGGCTGGGGTTCTAGCGTTCAGGAGTCCGAAGCGATCATCTCGCGCTACCTGGAGGATGGAGGCAACTTCATCGATACCGCCAACATTTACACCAGGGGTCACTCCGAGAAGATTATCGGCGACTTCTTCGCGCGGCACAAAGGCCGCAGAGACCGTGTCGTGATTGCGACCAAGTTCTTCTGCAACCTCTGGGCTTTCGATCCGAATGGTGGAGGAGCCAGCCGAAAAGCCATCATAGCTCAGTGCGAGGAGTCGCTTCGCCGACTGCAGACGGACTACATTGATCTCTACTACCTGCACAATTGGGATCGATTTACTCCGGTGGAAGAGACGATGAGTGCTCTGGAAGACCTGGTACGGACCGGGAAGGTTCGCTACGTCGGATTCTCCGATGCTCCGGCATGGAAGGTGGCTCAGGCACAAGTCATCGCACAGTTCCGGGGGTGGGCACCGCTCATTGCTCTCCAGATCGAGTATTCACTGATGCAACGCACGGTGGAAGGAGAACTGATCCCCATGGCGCAGGAACTCGGTCTGGGTGTGTTGCCATGGGGTCCTCTCAAGGGGGGGATACTCTCAGGAAAGTACACACGCGAGAACCATCAGACGACGCCAAGACATCGGGGAGCGTCCATCGAACTCACCAACAAGGACTACACCCTCATCGACCAGCTTCAGAAGGTCGCAGCGGAACTCGACACCGATGTGCCCACTGTCGCCCTGGTCTGGGTGCAGAGCCAGCCAGGCATCACTTCGACCATCATTGGGGCCAGGACCATGGAGCACCTTGAAGCCAACCTGAAGGCTCTGGACGTGCATCTGACCCCCGAGCAGATCGCCACACTGAATGCCGCGTCCAGACCGGTGCTGAATTTCCCTGCCGAGTTCAACGCCAATCGGTCACCCAATTACGAGCATGCAGGTGCAACCGTCAATGGAATCCCAAGCCAACTCCTTGACATCGTGCCGACGAGCGACGCTCAGCGCTATTAACGCTGGTCAGCATGTGGCGAAAAATCTGCGGCAGGGCGTTTTTCAAGCGTGAATAATATAAACCGTTCAAAGAAAGGATTCAATCATGAAGAAGCGCACACTTGGAACAAGTCACGTAGCAGTTTCGGCTCTCGGACTCGGCTGTATGGGTATGAGCCATGCCTACGGTCCGGCATCCAACAAGCAGGAGATGATCGCACTCATCCGGGCGGCAGTCGAACGCGGCATCACGTTTTTTGATACTGCTGAATCGTATGGCCCATATGTAAACGAAGAGCTAGTAGGCGAAGCGCTGGCTCCCTATCGCAGGCACGTGGTGATCGCCACCAAATTCGGGTGGCACTTTGGCCCGAGCCGGGAGCGGTTGGGCTTATCTAGTCAACCCGAGCATATCAAGCACGTCGTCGAGGGGTCGCTCAAACGGCTCAGAGTCGAAACCATTGATCTGTACTTTCAGCACCGTGTGGACCCGGAGGTGCCCATTGAAGACGTAGCCGGAACGGTGAAGGAGCTGATCGAGGCCGGGAAGGTGAAGCACTTTGGCCTTTCGGAAGCAGGCGTCCAAACGATTCGACGAGCACACGCTGTTCAACCGCTCACGGCAGTCCAGAGCGAATACTCCCTGTGGACGAGAGATCCCGAAGCGGACGTACTGCCGACGTGCGAGGAACTGGGCATCGGGTTTGTGGCGTTTAGCCCGCTTGGCAGTGGCTTCCTCACGGGAAGGATTGCCCCCGCGGCGACCTTCGATCTATCCGACATCAGAAATACGTACCCGCGCTTTACCCCAGAGGCACGAGCGGCCAATCAGGCCCTGGTCGATCTGCTGGACAGGATCGCCTCGCAGAAGCAGGCGACGCCTGCCCAGATCGCACTTGCCTGGCTGCTGGCCCAGAAACCCTGGATTGTTCCCATCCCAGGCACCCGCAAGCTCTCCCGCCTGCAGGAGAACATGGGAGCAGCCGACGTTGAGCTGAACTCCGATGACCTCGACGAAATCGAACGTGCCGCCTCACAGATCAAAGTGCAAGGGGCTCGACTTCCCGAGCACATGCTCAACATGACGGGTCGGTGAGTGACAACCGGTGTTTTTTCGATAGCCCTGCGCAAGCCTTCCTTTAATCCGCGCCCAAAAGATGTCTCCGACGAAAGGCGCACGGTTCTCGTCGGAGCGAGAATGGCATCGGAAACCGTGCCCCGATGCCGGTGCCTCACGTCTCCTGCACTGGCTGATAGTCCAGCTCATCGAGACCAAAGGTCCAGGCCACTGCCTCATCAGCTCGTTGGATCGAGGGAGGCACGCGCAAAAAGTATTGCCGCTGTGTGGAAGCATCCCTCACCTGGACGTAATGGGCCACCCGCTCGGGATCATACCCCAAATCCACCTCCATCAAGGAACCTCTCCTCCCTTGATCGATACACGTGGCACCAACCAGTTCCATGAAGCGATCAGGGCCAAGCCGTTCCTGCATGGCACGCCGCACTTCCAGGTTGCCTTCCCAAAGCCAATCTTCTTTAGTGAGCTGATCAGGATGGAGTATGAGCTTCTCCGGCACACGCACGCCATGCCAGGCAGAGAACCCCCAGCCGTCGCGGTATTGTAAGCACATGCCGGAGACAGAATGCCAACGGCCCTGCTCCTCCTGTTCTAGTCGTATCGGCTTTCGCACCAGCCATGCCTCATTGCTTCCGAGGTGATAGCCGCTTACCATCTCATTGAAGCGAGCGAAATGGAGAAGATGGTTCTCCTCAAATGCCTCATGGAAGAAGCGCCCAACGGCAAGCCAGAGAGCATTGGAATAGGCCGTTACACTGGCGCCCGCATAGGTCCACACGTTGTCCCACTCCCACCTGGTCTTGTCCCACTTCCAACTGGTCTCCAGCAGGTTCATCACGCTCCGCTGTATGTTGTCTCCCACACGCTCTATGACACGCTCCCACATGCTCTCCATCACACAGTCCCACACCTGGTTCCATACCTTATTCCCTACTCTGTCCCTGATCTGGCTCTCCATACTCTCCCTCACGCCGCCCATCACGTTGTCCGTGTTGCTCACGATGTCCTTCTGCTCGCTGTCCACAACAACCGACATCGGAGAATCAAACCAATGGACCTGCGGCGGCTCTAAGCCTGCCGCACAATACGCAGAACGCACATGCGCTTCTGTCTCCGCCTCATCGATTGCTGCGGTGGAGAGTACGCTTGCGGTACGCACTTGTGCGAAGTGGCGAAGGTAGGCTTGCTGCTCTGGTGTCAGTTCTTGCTGCCCATGTACAATCTTGGGACAAGGAGGCATGCTTCCCAACAACGCTTCCATCAGTCAGCCACCTCTCGGATCGCTTCTGGGGTGTACTCGCGTTGTCGGATGATGCGATAACAACCCGCAGGCAGGCCGAGAGCGTGATGCTCCTGGTGGATGATCTGCGTGGTACACATCACTTCCAGAAAGAGCGCCCCCTGCCTATCTTCGAGCACTCGTCCTTCTCGCAGGCAATGGCGGTGGCCGGTCACTTCTCCCTGCGCAATGACCTTGCTTGCACGTTCGGTGAGGCCCTCTGGCAGTTCTGGGATCGCTCTGAACAACAGGTCGCCTTGTCGGTATATCTCTCTCGTCATTGGTCTTTCCTTTCTCTTCACCTGACTGGAACTGCGTATCACTCTGGGGTTATCTCTCCTCGAAAAAGAGGAAGTACTGGGATGCGTGTTCCTCGAACCAGTCCCAGAACGGCTGATGTCCACCTACGTTCCACGTTTCATGATCCCAGTAGGCGACCAGCGGATCACCACGCGTATCCAGGCGATCCCGATCAAAGACAAACTCATCACCACCTCTGTCATGAGCAAAAGCGATATACCGGTCTGGCATATGGCCCGATGTGCGTTCGTTGAAACGTGTCAGGAGGTCTTCGGTCTTGGTCACCCATGTGAAGTCGCTTAACCGCTGGGGGGCACTGAGCGTATTGCCAGCCTCTATGCCAGCATGGAGGCTGTAGAGTTCTCGTAGCGCAACAGGCAGACGAAACTCGGGAGCGCGAGGACACCTGTCATCATGGGGATCATGGGGAGCATATCCAATCAACATGGAGAGTGACGCAAGCCCCATCCAATCGATAAGACGGTCGCTGTCCAACGAGGAGGGAAGCTGACGTTCCACCTGGTATTTCCGTAGCTCATCATCACCATATGGCACAAGATGCAAATATCCCAACGCAAGAGTGCCGCTCTCCCTCTCTTTGAGGAGAACCAGCCCCAACACATAGGTGCGCAATACCTGTACGAAATGGGGAGCCATGGGTTCCAGAGGCGCCCAGAGGCGATTCAATGCCATGTCCACTCCCTCATCCATCCTCATTGCCCACGGATTTTCTTGCCAGAAGAAGGCCTGTGGCATTCCTCGATGCATGAGTCCAACGACATTGTATGAAGCACACCCGCACGCTTCGGCCTGCTTCTGGGCGATCGCTGCCATGGCCTTGTGGTGCCTGGCCGTGAACAGGGCTATTTCGACCAGATTGGTTCGATGAAAGCGTGTTTCAACATCATCCAGAGCGCTTGTCGCGGCATAGCACTGCAAGAGGAGTGCGACACTGTCTTCCTTTCCATCTTGTGAGAGGCTCGCCAATACTTCCAGAGACCGCTTTGTCCAGTGTTCAAGGGCCGTTTTTGCTTGGAGGAGCGAGTGCGGTGTCGAAAATGGTTCTGTACGAATGGCGGAGACAGGTTGCTGATCTGGGAAACGTGCTCCCAATGGAGCCGGTGTTGTTTGAGGGGACAAAGAAGCGACAACTGGACGAAAAGGAATCCGATCATAGGCATAGCCATGCTGCCGGGACTTCATAGAGTTCTCACAGCGCTCCGCCAGCATGAGTCCCTCCGACTCTAGACGACCCACGTGGTGAAGCAAGGGTGTGGCTTCATTTCCAATCTTGAACCCGTGAATGGCTGCCAGCAGTTTTTCCTCTTCTGTTGCCTCCGGCTCTTCACCATACGCCTCAATCATGGCACATTCCTCTGGTGTAAGCAAGGCAGGATAGACCTCTTCTCGACGGAACCGTTGATAGGCAGCATGCCAGTCGAGCCATTCAAGATAGTCTTCCTGCCACCTGGCAATTTTCTCGGTATGACTCAAACCTGCATACGCTTGCTTCCATTGGTCTTGTCGTCGTACGCTTTCGGCCACACGTCGAGCTTGAAGGTGCTCCTCAAAGACGGCGTAGGCTCTGGAGAGCTCTGGAAAACGCTCAATGGTCCAGGAGTCTTGTTGGGCATGTTGTGCCCACCAGAGCCGAGACCGTGCCTCCTCGCAAAGAAGTGCCGGGATCGCATGTTCGATGGCGCGGAGGCAATCCTCGTCAGGTGGACGTCGTTGAGGGGTAACCAGACAGAGATCATGAAAATCATAGCGCCTCATGTGTTCGTTGTCGGTTCCACCATCGCGAAATGTGACCAGACAGGTTTGATGTTCTGGAAACACATTCCTCACCGTTCCCATACGTTCCTCATCGCCACGCTCTGAAGGACGATGGAGAAAAACCGTATCTCCCGTCCAAAATGGTCCTTGCTGCACCAACATGGGATCATAAGGAAGCACCTGCTCTGGGAGCGCTTTTATCACTTTTTGCGAAGGAAGCCATCCTCTTTTGAGGAGAATATGGTACGAGGTGATTTCCAAAATAGTGACGGGATACTCCCAATAAGTGCCGTTCTCAATATAAATTGCCTGATCACCTGGCTTCAGGTTATGCTTCACGCTTTACCTCTTTCTTTTTGTGTGATAAGAAGCCCTGCAATGGGAATTGGCATGGTTGTTCTTGTCCGCTTGCTTCGTCATGGTGCTATACCAGTGGAAACTATACAGAATATCCTGCTTCTTGAG
>JAFMRP010000033.1 GCA_017354095.1 Ktedonobacteraceae bacterium | reverse complement strand
AATGCGTCGTCTGTCATGGCGACCTGGTGTCATGGCGCGCCCGGTATCGGCCTGGCGCGTCTTGGCGGGCTGCCTGTGCTGGATTCCGCGCGTATTCGCAACGATATTGAGGTCGCGCTGCAGACGACGAGGAGCCAGTCACTCGACGGGTTGGATTTCCTCTGCTGCGGCAACCTTGGACGCGCCGAGTTTCTGTTCAGTGCGGCACTGCAGTCAGGGCGGGCAGAGCTCGCGCGTGAGGCGCGGCGCAATGCTGGCAGGCTGATCGCACGAGCGCGTTTGCAAGGCTCGTTTAACTTGAACCGCGCATTGCCTGGATTATTCATTCCGAATTTTTTTCATGGGGTAGCGGGGATAGGCTATGAACTATTGCGGATGGCGAGTCCACACGTGTTTCCGTCGGTGCTGTTATGGCAGTAGGATGCACAATCTGGGAGGATACATATGGAGATGGCTTATTGGTATCGGGCGACGACGCTTAGCGAGCGTGCTGCCAGGCTGCCGGAGGGGTCAGGCGCGGCCTCTATGAGCAGCGGCGGCGAAGAGGCGCGTAAAAAATTGCAGCGCTGGAAAGAGCAGGTGCCATTCAACAGGGGCAGCTTTTTCGCAGAGCGGCTGGCCATGGACAACATTACTGAAGAGGATCTTTTCGCGCTGCTTGTCGAGCCCATCAAGGCTGTGCAGTCACGTCTCTGCCAACCTACGCCCCCTGACTGGCTGATCAAACTGCGCGAGGCGCTCACCGCGGCTTCTACTGGTATCGCTTCGCTCGTACCAGAGATGGAGGGAGGAGATGAAACGTACGCTTTTTTGCGACCATTTTTCCCGCTGCTGCACAATGGGATAGAGCGTTTCCAAGCGAGAGTAGAGCAGCTGGTTCAGCAGCAGAACAGGCTACCATTTGATCCGCGAACGATCCTCTCATTGCTCCTGCCTAACCTGGTGCGCCAGATATCACCCAAAGTAAGTAGAACGCTGGTACTCGAATTACATATTGCCAGGCTGCGAGGGCGTTTACGAGGTGAGACCTCACAGGAACGTTTCCAGAACTACCTGGAACTGCTCTGCCAGCGCGAAAATCTCTGGCCATTTTTGGAGGAGTATTGTGTCCTGGCACGTCAAATTCTGACAACGGCTAATCTGTGGGTAGATTGCAGCCTGGAATTTTTGAGCCGGCTCTGCCAGGATTGGGAAGAGATCCTGGCTTTATACACTCCCGAACGCAATCCGGGCGTATTAATTGAGGCGGTGGGCGGCGCGGGCGACACGCACCGGGGAGGACATAGTGTCATAATTCTCACATTTCAAGCAGGTTTTCAACTGGTCTACAAGCCTCGGTCGCTGGCAATCGACGTTCATTTTCAGGAGGTGCTGGCATGGCTGAACGAGCGGGGCAGCCAACTGGCATTTCTGCCGATCAAGGTGATCGATCGTGGCTGTTACGGCTGGTCGGAATTCATTGTCACCGCCGAGTGTAGATCAGAAGCAGAAGTCGCGCGCTTTTATAAGCGGCAGGGTGGATACCTGGCTCTGCTCTACGCTCTGGAGGCTTGCGATTTCCATGCTGAAAACATTCTGGCTGCTGGTGAACATCCGGTACTGGTTGATCTGGAAGCACTGTTCCATCCACGTGCCGAGCAAAGTAATCTCCCTGGCAGCGAGCGGCCAGCATTCAACGTAATGGAGCACTCTGTTCTGCGCAGTGCCCTGCTGCCTCAACGCTTCTGGGTCAATCGTGATTTTGAAAGTGTGGATATGAGCGGGCTAGGTAGCTCCAGGGGGCAGTTGAGCCCTTTGCCGCTGCCTAAATGGGATGGAATAGGAACGGATGAGATGAAGCTAGTGCGTGAGCGCATTGTTCTGCGTGGGAGCAAAAATTGCCCGCAGATCGACGGGCATGAAGCGCGAGCCAGCGATTACATCGAGAGTATCGTGAGCGGCTTTAGCTCCATCTATCGCCTGCTCATGGACTATCGTGAAGACTTTTGTGCGCAATGTTTGCCGCGTTTCGCGCATGATGAGGTCCGGTTTGTGGCACGTAACACCAGGACCTATGCGACATTATTATATGAAAGCTTCCATCCCAATATGCTGCGGGACGCGCTCAAACGTGAACGTTTCCTGGATAGTCTATGGATAGAGGTCGAGCAGCGGCCCTATCTCGCCCGCCTGGTTGCCGCAGAACGAGCTGACCTGCTGCGGGGAGACATTCCCATGTTCACAACCCGCGTCGAGAGCCGCAACCTTTTGAGCAGCCAGGGAGAGTGCATGCAGGATTTCTTTGCCGAATCCAGCATGGAGGTCGTTAGGCAGCGCATCCAGCGGCTTGACGAGCGCGATTTACGCAGACAGATCTGGATGATACAAGCTTCATTTAGCAGCCTGGCACAGCCTGACGCGGCCTCTAAGGAACCTATACCTGTCAGACTACCGGCATCTCCACCCCCTGCCTCTACAAGATCAGCACAGCCGCCTTCCAAAACATCGCTATCTGAAGGCCGAGGAAACCTTCACAGAGCAGCCGTGAGCCGCAAGCGGTGCTTAGCGGCGGCGTGTGCGATTGGAGATCGCCTGTCTGCGCAGGCATTGCGGCATGCTGATAGCGTTGACTGGTTAGGGTTAGCGTTGTTGAAAGAGGGCGAATGGGGTATCGCGCCCGCCGGGCTGGATCTGCACAGCGGTTTGCCGGGGATACTGTTGTTTTTGAGCCACCTGGGAGCTATCACAGGCGATGCGCATTACACTGAACTTGCACAATCCGCGCTCAAAACGCTGCACGCTGAGCTTACAAGGGTAGAACATTTTCCGTCCAGGGTAGGCGCATTTATGGGCCTGGGATCCTGCATCTATCTCTTTGTGCAGCTCGCGGCGCTCTGGGACGAGCCGTTGCTCTTGCAGAAAGCGGAGGAGATTGTGGAGCGCTACCCGGCATTGATCGAGAAGGACGACGTGTTTGATCTGATGAGTGGTTCCGCAGGAGGCATCGCTGTACTGCTCAGCCTGTATGCCGCCGCGCCTTCGGCTCGAACGCTGGAGGTCACCATACAGTGCGGAGAGCATCTACTCGCTCATGTTCGGCCAATGTCGCAGGGTACGTGCTGGAAGACGCCGAGCAAGGAAGTACACCTGGCCAGCTTTGGGCAGGGAGCGGTGGGCATTGCCTGGAGCCTACTCAGGCTGGCAGAGGTAAGCGAAGAAGAGCGCTTCCGGAGCGCGGCCCTGACCATCCTGGACTACGAGCGCCGTTTCTACACAGCTGAAGGGGAAAATCGACAGGACCATAGAGCGGCAGGCCTTGCTCTTGGGCGTCTTGCATTGCTACCGTATATGGAGAACGATGCCGCTATACGCCGGGAAGTCAAAATCGCGCTCAAAGCCATGCAAGTGAAAGGATTGGGTTGTCATAACGCGCATATCGGTCCCAACCACTCGCTCTATCATGGTGATGCGGGCAAACTGGAAGTCCTACTGCTGGCAAGGCAGTTGCTGAAAGAGGAGCAATATCAGGAGATGCTGGAGAAGATTTACATACACCTCCTTGAGAACGTTGAGATGGAGCGCTGGATTACAGGAACACCCTGTCATATAGAGACGCCCGGACTGATGGTCGGACTGGCTGGCATTGGCTACGAATTGCTGCGCCTGGCCGAGCCAGCACGTGTTCCACCGGTACTGATGCTGTCCATACCTGGGCATTAATAGAAACACCGAGCGCAACTGGTCAGCGCTCTGATCGGGCTGCTGTTCGACCTCTTGATTGGCTGGTCGATCATCAGCGCGATCCCCTTGCTCGTGAGTGGCACTGCGAGCAGCAGCGGAGGTACGGAGGCAGCAGAAATGTACCTCGCTCATCTCCCTGCTAAACCAGAGCCAGGAAGTGAGCGAGGACGAAGCATGCTCTTAGTCGTGTCCCAGCAAGTGGAGCCCTGTTACAATACCACCGATTTACGAGAGGATCTTTTTGAGCGTTTCTGCATACGCCTTATTTAGGGGCAAGTACTGGGTCTCTAAATCAGTATCCGTCTTGGCTCCGAGCTCTTGCTTCAACTTGTCGATATCTATCTTGTCGTCTTTCATATACATCTTGAGAACGATGCCATCGATGAAAGCACTTTTCAGATCGAAGACACTGGTCGCGCTGAGGGCCTCGTGTCGTAATCTCACCAGTCGCAGGGTGCGTTTCAGTAGGCCGTCCGGGAAGTCCGGAGAAGTTACAAAGCTCAGCAGAAACTCAGGAGAACTGAAGCCCGCAGTCTTTTGAGCCTCAAAGTCATCTGTCCCAGCAGATATATCGATGAAGCTGCGTGACTCAGCATCAAAATCGAAGACATCATCCCAGATCGTGCGCGTGGCGCGAATAGGGTCTTTGCAAGAGGGGTCCCCGAGTGCCCGATACAGATCAACAGGGCGCATCTTCAGTCGCCCACCAGTATGGGCCTGATAGAGAATATACCACTGCAGCCGGTGGCTGTATGGACCGTGCTCAGAAGGGGTCCCCGCGTCAAGGATCTGCTTTTGATCGTGAAGATACTTCATGAATGCATCTCTGTCCAGAAGTGCTTTTACAATCTCCCTGCGGGTAAACCCTTGCTCCTTCACTTCCACCTCATTCAGGAATTCGTCCAGGGAGAGTGCCTGTCCCTTCAGCTTCTCCTGGAGAGATTCGAGTATCTTCTTTCCATACTCGGTATCCATGAGCGTGATTTTCACTCTGCCCAGTTCCTGACGAATATCGGAGCCGACTGCAGGATAGCGCTGCTCCAACCGCTCTACAAACCTGGCCATCAAGGAGGCATACGGAGAGGAATCCATAGTGTGAGTCCTTTCACAAAGTCTACTCTTCAATAATTCCTAAAATGGAGGGTTTTATGGTATGGCATTCATTAAGAATACGCTGGGTAGCGTGGTTTTTACGTCTCAGGGTAGCCGGGGAGAGGACGGTCTAGATGCGTCTCGTGCTAGTGCACCGGGCTTGTCAGGCTTTGATAACACGACCAATACGTACAATCTTGATAATGGAGATGATGGAGCCAACAAGCAAAATTATGCCCCAGATGCTGGCGATGAGTCCAATAACAATAGCAGTAATCGCGTCAGTGACGCTGGCGAGGAAGCCTGGAACGATTCCAAGAAGGAAGCTAGCAATCACATTGCCAAGTAGAGAAGTAATAATCAGCAGAACGAGACCTTTGCTCTGAAGGAAGCGCTGTTGGGCAACCAACAGACTGACAGCAAAAGAGAATTTAAGCAGCATAACGATACTTAATGCGATATCAGCTCCGGCACGGTTAAAGGAGCCATAAATGACGAGATAGACGATGGTGCCAAAGGGAACAGAGAGGAGTAGCGAAAGCATCAGGAGCAGCAGGCCGAGAGCGATAAAGATTTGGCGCAAGGCGGTGCCGAGCAACAGGAGCGAGAAGATCAGGGTGGTGATCCCCTGAACCCTGCCGTGCAGGCGTTCAGGAAGGAGTAAGGCGATACCCATGAGGACAACCGTGAAAAGCACGATACTATCGAGGAGCGCTAGATCGGGAAGACCAAGGCCAGGAGGGCGTTCCTGGCTACTCAGTTGATCGAGAGCTTTTTGCTGATTGCTGTCGAGCTTCGCAACTGTCGCATCGATTTGCGAAGATGTTTGGAAGGCTGTCACTGGCAGCGGGCTGCTACGCAGCACACCTGGAAGCGCTGTTCCCGCCTCAATAAGTACGGCGATAAAAATTAAGACGATAGCCAGTATCAGGAATGGGGTACGTAGACGCTCCATCGTTTCTGCGTCGTCTTCCCACAGCACTCAGGTGGTAAGCAAAGACGCAAATCCCCCTTTCTTGATCTGATGACCAACTTGCTCATGAGGAGAAACCGCTGAGTATCGATCTCATTATAACTGAAGCACAGGAAAACGGTCAAGTGCGCATAACCCCGCCTTTCGAGTGGATCTACCAGAATTGCGTAGTGTGATCGTTTAAACGGTAGAGATAGGCGAAGCAAGATAGAAGCTTATTTCATTTCTATCTCTTCTAGATTAGCAAGTTGATCTCATAGGGGGAAGAGGAATCGCTGTGATTGACCAGGTCGATAGGGAACTTCAGGCGTGGGTAAAGAGCGTTGTCGTGGAAGACAACGTCGTTCTAGGCCCTCCCCACCAGTTAGACGGCAAACAGGGGATCAGTCTGTACCTGCTCGCCTTAGCTGATCCCCTGCCCATGTGGGTGAATCGGCAACCGGCAACTCGCCTCGCACTCCGCTACCTGGTGACAGCCTGGGCAGAAAACGACGAAGAGGCCCACCGTCTGTTGGGGAAACTGATCATAGCGGAGAGAGAGAAGCGCGAATATGAGCTCGATCTGGCCGATCTCCCCGCAACCATATGGACAGCCTTTGGCATTGCTCCACGGCCCGCATTTATTCTGTGTGTGCCCTTCTACTTCGCCCAGCCAGAGCCGGCGACTCCCCTGGTACAGGGACCATTAGTGGTGCAAGGCTCTCCAGTAGTGAGTCTACATGGGGTCGTGCTGGGACCTGGCGATGTACCAATCGTAGGAGCAAGATTGGAACTGCCAACCCTCCAGCTTCACGGGTATACCGACACACAAGGAAGATTTCTCTTCACCAGTGTGCCGGGGGAGTCACGTCACCTCCAATTGCTGGTGAAAGCAAAGGGGCATGTGCAAAACGTTATTGTAGAGCGACCCATTTCGGATAGAGAGCCGTTGGCGATACGGTTCGACTCATTTGATAAAAGGTGAGGGATATTATGCCAACCTACATGGCACCGGACATTTATATCGAGGAAATTTCGGGAGGAGCGAGGCCGATCCAGGCGGTCGGTACAAGCACTGCCGGTTTTGTGGGTGAAGCCCCCGATCCGACCAAACGCCTGAACGAGGCAGTGGCAATCAATAACTGGTCGCAGTTTGTGCGCGTTTTTATCTCCGAAGAGAGCCAGAGTACGCCACTTTCACAGGCTGTCTATGGCTTTTTCCAGAACGGTGGGAGCCGATGCTTTGTGGTCAATGTTGGTAAAGGTGGCCCGATCACGGTAGGGGGAAGCTCTCGTGTTGGATTAGATGTGCTGGAGCAGATCGATGAGATCGCCATTGTCGCCGCGCCAGGATACACTGACGCAGCTTCGTACGATGCCATACTCACACACTGTGAAAAACTGAAAGACCGGGTTGGAATACTGGATGCGCCGGCACACGTCAAAGACATCTCCTTGCTGACGCAGGTTGCTCTGGCAAAGACCGCAGAGGCGACGAGCGCAGGCGCGGTGGGCGGATTGCGAGCACGGCAATCAGATGGTGGCTACGGAGCGTTTTACTTTCCCTGGATCACCGTGCGGGACCCGCTCGCGCCAAATGAGCTGGTGAATGTGCCACCTTCTGGTCATCTCGCTGGTATCTGGGCGCGGACGGATGCCACGCGAGGGATACATAAAGCGCCAGCCAACGAGCCGGTACGGGGAGCGCTCAACCTCACCTATCTGCTCACCCGCGACGAACAGGGCCTATTGAATCAGAGCGGCATCAACTGTATCCGCTCCTTCGCGCGCGAGGGGATTCGCGTATGGGGGGCGCGCACCATCGCCGATGGCAGCAGCGAGTGGCGCTACCTGAATGTGCGGCGCCTGTTTAACATGATTGAGGAATCGATCGCTACAAGCACACGCTGGATAGTCTTTGAGCCAAATGACCGGATCTTGTGGAAATCGATCCGGCGAGATATTTCGGCATTTCTAACTCGCCTCTGGCGCGATGGCGCATTAATGGGTCGCACCGCACAGGAATCGTTCTTTGTAAAGTGCGATGAAGAGACGAACCCACCAGATACCATTGATGCCGGAATGGTAGTAACACTCGTTGGTATTGCTCCGGTCAAGCCTGCGGAGTTCATCGTTTTCCGCATCAGCCAGTATGCTAGTGGGGTCGACACGGAAACGCCGGGAGGGTTCAATGCCTGAATCTGGAGCGCAGCCTGGGATATTCAATGATCCCTATCGGGCCTATAATTTCAAGCTGGTAATTCAGGGAATCACTGAGGGGCATTTCACAGCATGTGCCGGGTTGGGTATCAAAGTCCAGGTCATCAAATATCGCGAAGGGGGTACGAATCAGATAGTACATTGTATCCCTGGCCCGGTAGAATACGCCGATATCACTTTACGCTACGGACTGACCTCTTCGCATGAAATCTGGGATTGGCTCATGGCAGCGGTAGCGGGGAGCGTTGAGCGCAAGAATGTCTCTATCCTGATGCTAGATAGCGACGGGGTAAGCGAAGTGATGCGCTGGGATCTTATCAACGCCTGGCCGACCGAGTGGCGCGGAGCTCCCCTGGACGCGCTGAACCGCGAGGTCGCCATTGAAAGCTTGACGCTGGTCTACGAGACACTTCAACGAGCTTAAAAAAAGATGAAAAAACAGAGATTCAAGTTCTTTATCTTGCATACACTGGCGCGCCAATTGCGGAACTGGGCCGACCTTGCATCCAGACTGTCAGAAGCGAGGCACCAGGCGAATGCAGAGCGTATTGATCCAACAATAGACAACCCACCAGCACACTGGTTGTCACGAATAGAGGTCAAAGGCGCCCCCCCGCACTGGTTGTCACACGTCACTGCCAATAGGCATTCAGCACAGATGCGAATGGGGATGCAACAAGATGTGCCAGAACGGCCGCAGCAGAAGGAGCACACCGAGCAGAGCATCATAACACCATCCCTCTCGTCACCAGCAGCACAGGCAACAAAGCAGCGAGCACATGTGGCTGAGAGTATGCCAGCCAGGAGAGACACAAGCAAGCAGACTGAGGTAGGCGACAAGAGCGGCGTACCAGCTCCCAGCAGAAATGTAGTGCCATCCCTTGCGAGTGACCTGCCTGGAGTGTCTATGAAGAAACAGCCTGGGAGACTTGCGAATGGCCGGCATAGGATACCTGTGGAAAACCAGCCCAGAAAGCCCAAACCCAATGAGGGAACGGAGCCGGCCCAAAGCCGCGGAGGCCCCGTTTACGGAGCTCACTCGATTTATGGGAAAACGCTGCAATCACCACATCGATCCCCAGAAGATATGCAGAGGCGTTTACCGCACTTCGCCATAAATGACGTTAGGTACGATAAATCGGGCATCTATATGAGAGAAGAACC
Organism: Ktedonobacteraceae bacterium; assembly: GCA_017354095.1. Classification (GTDB taxonomy): domain Bacteria; phylum Chloroflexota; class Ktedonobacteria; order Ktedonobacterales; family Ktedonobacteraceae; genus Bu33. The sequence continues at coordinate 5,198 of JAFMRP010000033.1, read as the reverse complement.
AGATTCTGTTGGAATCAGTGCCCTGAGGGACCCACCCAGAGGACCCCAACCCAACGGGGGACCCCTCAGCCGTTTTGTGGAGAACCAGGCTGGGGGGCTTATGGAGACTTCCAAGGGGAAACAAGGCAAATGGCCGAACCAATGGGTACAGGCAGCGCCATTCTCCCAGACACAGAATCAGGCGAGCGAAGATGCGCAGGCGGCCCTGCGCTGGCCATCTCTTCCTGAAGACGTGCAGCCCGCAGTGACGAGCACCAGCCAGGATTGGGATATGATGCGGCGAATCTGGGAACGACAGCAGCGCTTGAACGAAGAGCAACGGGGCAGTTCATGGAACGTGTAGCTTTTTTGTTGGAGGAGACGAACGAGCGCTTAGGATGTCTCCTGAATCCCGATAGCCTGGTAATGCGCCGGGTTGCAGGCGTACAGCCTCGTCGCTCGGCGGGAGGGCAGTTCACTGGGATGGGATTACGGGATGATCCGCTGCTCTACACAGGGGGTGGCAGGACAGAATTGGAACTGAGCCTGCTCTTTGATGTCTCGCTGGTGGGGTCCTCCATCGAAACCAGTGATGTGCGCGACCTCACAGGACCACTATGGAATCTGGCCGAAAACACTCTTGGCACGAATGGTCACCGACGACCTCCACTCGTGCGTTTTGTCTGGGGAAAATCGTGGAATATCCCCGGAATTGTGGTGGCAGTGGCAGAGGCCCTGGAACAGTTCACAACTGATGGAGCACCTCAGCGCTCCTGGCTGCGCATGCGGTTCTGGCGGGTCAGCGAGCCACAGAAAGAAACCGTCCCGGGAGGACAAGTGCCACAGGCCCGCCTCGCTCCAGCCAACCTGGTGATGGCACCGAACAGCGTACCGGCTGGCCGCACACAGGTGCATACCGTCAGTGCGGGCGAGCGGCTCGACGAGATTGCTGCCCACTACTATCCCACTAGTTCGGCGCTGGAGACTCCTGCACTATGGCGCATGCTTGCCTCGTTTAATAATCTTCAGGACCCTCTGCATATTCCGGCGGGCATGCTTTTGCGCATTCCGCCACTCTCAGCGCTGGGAGGAACATCATGAATCCTTTACTTTCTCTACCCGAAATATTCGTGGAAGTGGAGGGGGTAGCGTTAGCTGCTGAAGATCTGCGTGCGCTGGGGGAGGTACGAGTCCAACAACGTCTCTCGCTGCCCACTCTCTGTGAGCTAACCTTTTCCCACCCGCCCGGTCCCCTGGCAGGAGCAGCACGACTTGTGCCGGGAACAGCGCTACGTGTGCTGGTAGCCGGGCAGCAGGAGCCGCTTTTTGTGGGCCAGGTAACCGCCGTTGAGCATTGCTACGAGCCAGCGGGTGGCCGTGAGATTCGCGTTCGTGGATATGACCTCCTGCATCGGCTGCGCAAACGTCAAGCGGTGCGTGCGCATGTGCAGGTGAGCACGCGGGATCTGGCACAAGAACTGGTGGCCGACCTGGGGTTAACGGTACAGGCAGCGGAGCCAGGAGCGCTGTGGCCCAGGTTGATCCAGCACCAACAATCAGATTTTGAACTTCTCCAGGAGGTAGCCGAGCGCTGTGGATTATATCTGGCGCTGCGCGGAAACGTGTTACACCTGCTGACCTTGCGTGGCACCGGCGAGACGTTGCCGCTCACTCTCGGCGAGACACTGCTGGAGGCACGCATCGAGATCAACGCCGATGGGGTGTGCCGATCGGTGGCAGCCGCTGGATGGGATACCTCACGCATAGAAGCCCACGCTGGTGAGGTGTCGCAGGCACGTGTCGGGCGCTCGGTAGCAGCAGAGATCGCGCCAGCACGCGTCGGCGGCAGCGGTAAGCGCATCCTCGTTGACGAAGTAGCTCCAAGCGATGATCACGCAGCAAGGATCGCGCAGGCAGAATTAGATCTACGAGTGGCGCGCGAGGTCACACTCTGGGGAATGGCAGAAGGCGACGCGCGTCTGCGACCTGGAACGCCGGTAGAGGTCGCGGGCGTGGCCGATGCGGTGGCAGGTCACTACGTGCTCTCGGCGGTCACGCATAGCATCAATGCCCATAAAGGGTTTATTTCCGAGATCTCCAGCTATCCACCCGCGCCACAAACGCGGGAACGTGGCAGTGTGGTTACACCGGGAGTAGTGACCCAGATAGATGACCCCGCAAAGTTAGGGCGCGTCCGCGTCTCGCTGCCAACATATAGCGATGTGGAAACGGACTGGATGGCTGTTCTGAGCGCAGGGGCGGGTGCAGGGAAAGGCCTCATGATGTTGCCAGACATTGGCGATCATGTACTCGTCCTTTTCGCGCATGCGGATCCAGGTCAGGGGATCGTGCTTGGTAGTCTCTATGGCACAGAGGAACCACCAGACGTGGGCATCGATAATGGGGCCGTACAGCGCTATACGCTGCTGACTCCGGGCGGGCAGCGTATCCGGCTAGACGATGGGCAGCAAACGATTCGACTGGAAAATAGTAGCGGCAGCTACTATGAACTCTCGCCGCACAAAGTACACGTGCATGCGGCGGTTGACCTGGAGATCGAGGCACCGGGGCACCGGGTAGTCATTCGTGCCCAGAATATCGACTTTGAGAGGGGATAAACGTATGAAGTGGCTCACTGAGGATGCCATAGTCACCTGCAAACACGAGTTAGGGATTGTGGCGCTCGCGCCAACCCAGAATCTCGTGACCATTGAGCAGAGGAAAGTCCTGGTCGAGAACAACCCGGAGGGGAGAGCGATCACGGGCTGCCCGAACATTGGTGCTACCATCAAGCCCTGCACCAAAACGCTCAAAGTGGAGATTGGCTACTCCGAGTTTCTGCGCATTCATGGTCAGCGTGTCTGCCTTGATACAACAACGGGTCTCACGGACGGGACACCTCCCGGCGTGGTCAAATACACGGTGCACACTCCCGGCCAAGAACTTGTGGTGGAGGTGTCATGAGCACGCCACGTTACCGTGTGTGGAGATTTATTCACCCTGACCTGGACACACTGGAATGGCCGGCGGGGCTTGGCATCTCGCCGCGTGGAGGCATTGCGATGGTCGACGATCATAATTCGGTACGTCAGGCAATCTTGCTCTTGCTGTCCACCATACCAGGCGAGCGCGTCATGCGCCCAGATTACGGCTGTCAGTTGCATCGCCTGATGTTTTCGCCGAACGACGAGACGACCGCTGGCTTAGCCATTCACTATGTACAACAGGCGCTTGATCTCTGGGAGCCGCGCATCGATGTGCTGCGACTGGATGCCGGACGCAACCCAGAGGACCCGGAACAACTCACGATCAGTCTTGAATACCGGGTGCGAGCCACGCAGCAGATTGACGCAACCACTTTTTCCTTCAGTCTTGTAGGGGGGCAGCGCTAATGCCACTTCCATCACCCAACCTGGACGATCGTGACTTCCGCCAGCTTGTAGAGGAAGCGCGTCGTCGAATCATCCAGTCGTGTCCATCGTGGACAGATCTGTCACCGAGTGATCCGGGGATGGTGCTGCTAGAACTGTTCGCGCACCTCACAGAGACGATGATCTATCGCCTCAACCGTGTACCAGATAAGATGTACATCGAGTTTCTACGCCTGATCGGCATACGATTGCACCCACCAGCAGCGGCAAGCGTAACGCTGCTATTTAGCCGAGCACGTGCTGAGGATCAGTCAATCCAGATACCGCGCGGTACGCGCGTGACGCTGAATCGCTCGGGCAGCGCGAGCGAAGCCCTGGTCTTTACGACAGCAGCGAACGTGACTATTCCCAGGGGTGCAACCCAGGTAGAAGCATTGGCGCACCACTGTGACCTGGTAGCGGGGGAGCTAGCTGGTGTTGGCAGTGGTTTGCCGGGCCAGGTTGTCAAGGCCCAGAGGCCACCGATCGTCGCGGACACAGGAGACGAATTAGACCTGGTTGCTGGCGTGGAAGCAGGTCCAGGCGAATTGGGCGAACGTATCCCGGCAATCGAGTATGCAGGCAAGACGTATCGCGTGTGGCGCGAGGTAGAGAGCTTTACCGATGTGGCAGGCGATCCATATGTTTACCTCGCCGACCGCATGTCAGGGATGATTATGTTCGCGCCTGCGGCACGCCTTGAGCGGAGTGCTGGCGAGTTGGCTGAAGCTCCAAGAGCACTGGCGGCCATTCCGGGTGCAGGGCGCGAGATACGGTTGTGGTATCGGCGGGGAGGTGGGCCGGAGGGCAATATCGAGGCTAACACTCTGACGCAAATGAAGGATACCATCACTGGTATCCAGGTGACAAACCCGGGCCCGGCGGTGGGGGGGCGAACGGCGGAGACGCTGGAGAATGCCCTGGTGCGCGGCCCACAGCAATTGCACTCGTTGCAACGCGCGGTGACTGCCCGCGATTTCGAACTAGTTGCGCTCTACAACTCACGAGCGGTAGCGCGCACGAAAGCACTGACGCGGGCTGCATTGTGGTCCTATGCCACGCCGGGGACCGTAGAAGTGTTGCTGGTCCCCTTCTTGCCGGAAGAGCAGCGAGGCGGAGGGCAGGTGACAGTGGAATCACTCCAGGAACACCAGACCGCGGAGGCTCGCTTACATGTCCAACGGGTGCTGGACGAGCGGCGTCCGCTCGGTACGACCTGCCTGGTGAATTGGGCACACTATAAAACGGTACGTGTAACGGCACGTATTGTGGTGAGGCGTGAAGAGGACCCCCAGGCGGTCAGGCAGCGGGTGATTGAGCGTCTATATCAGACAATTAATCCGCTGCCAACGCGCTTCAGTTCGACAGGGTGGTCATTCGGGCAAGCTCTGCGTGCGTCACATGTCTACGATGTGGCTCTAGCGGAGCCAGGGGTGCGCTGGGTAGATCGGGTACGGTTGATAGTGGACGAGGTCCCTCAAGACAGCGTGACGGTGATCGCCGCGGACGCCACGCAGCCACGGACATGGTATGTTGGGAGCGCTGGTATTCTGTTCCGTTCGTTAAACGACGGCGAGGGGTGGGAACCGGCTGGTCGCTTTGCGGGCGAAGAGATTACGTCGGTGCAGGTCCATCCGAGTCGCGCGGGTCTCATAGCCGTTGCCACACGTCTGTCTGAGAACAAGGGATCGCGCATCTACATTTCCTGGGACTGCGCAGAGACCTGGAGAGCCACCCCCTATTCGCTGGCATTTCAAGTGCAGGATCTCGCCTGGATCCTGAGGGGGGACACACCTATTCTGCTCATGG
>JAFMRP010001381.1 GCA_017354095.1 Ktedonobacteraceae bacterium | reverse complement strand
CTTTTTTTAGCCCAAACGCTATAATACATCAACATCAATCCGCAGGTATAGTATTGGAGAACAACATATGCAGTTCCAGGAACTACAACTGGGCCACTACCAGATCAAACGCCACCTGGGTAGCGGAGGCATGGGCGACGTCTACCTCGCCGAAGACCTCTCCATCACACGCCAGGTGGCTATCAAACTTGTACGCATGGAACCATTTTTCGCCGCCGATCCCGACGCCGCGCGCAAAGCTCTCAACCAGTTCCGGCACGAGGCCAGAACCATCGCTGCCCTCAATCACCCACACATCCTGCAACTGCACGAATACAACGAAACCGAACTACAGGGCAATCGCATCACCTACCTCGTCATGCCTTTCTGCGCGGAAGGCTCGCTCGACACCTGGCTGAACAAAAGAACCTCCCCACTCTCTCTGCCAGAAGCACTCTCCCTGCTCCAGCAGGCTGCGGACGCCCTGCAGCACGCTCACGACCACGGCATCATCCATCGCGACGTCAAACTGCAGAATTTCCTCATCGCGCTGGGCGGCTCTCCCTCCTCCCCCCACCTGCTCCTGGCAGATTTCGGCAGCTCGGCCATGCTGAACGCAAGCACCACTACCACCAGCACTATTAGCGGCACACCACTCTACATGGCCCCGGAACAATGGAATGGCGACTCCTCCTACACGACCGACCAGTATGCCCTGGCCGTGACGGCCTATCGCCTTCTCACCGGCACCTTCCCTTTCAAAGGCAGCCCCCCACAGCTTATGCACCACCACTTTCACAGCCAGCCCCTGCCTCCCTCCAGCCTGCAGCCCTCCCTCCCGTACAGCGTTGATCACGCCATCCTCAAAGCCCTCTCGAAAAGACCAGAAGAGCGCTTTACCCACATCCAGCAGTTCGTACAGGCCCTGACCGCGCCACCCCCATCATACCCGGACAAACTGCTCCTGCCCCATTCCAGCACAGTACATCCCTCGGCCTCCGCCCCCACCGTCAGCGTGCTGCCGCCCACACCCACTATCTTCACTCCCGCTCCCAGCAAAAAAACCAGAACCGCCATTATAGCGACGCTGATAGTCCTGCCTCTACTACTGTGCATAGCCGCCACGAGCCTGCCCGAACTACTGGCTGCCCTCAGCCCCCAGGCTCGCGCCACTGCGACCGCGCAAGTACCTACCGCGACCGCGCTCAGCCAGACCGCGATCATCGAAAAACCTACCCACATCGCCCAGACCGCCACCGCCGCGCCAACCGTGACCGCCCAGGCCAGGATCTCCGGCACAGCCACGGCCGTGGCCGCCAGGCTCTCCGCGGATGTCGATGCCATCACCTACGCCCAGGCCACCGCTTCCCCACCCCTTCGCAGCGATACATTGAAAGATATCAAAAGCAGCGGCAAGCAGGGATGGGATCAAGCAACATCAGACAAGGCTTCATGCGGCTTCCAGCCAGACGGCTACCACGTCAAGCAGACGGAAACCAATAACTTCCACGCCTGCTCATCAACCGAACTGCGCTACCAGAATGTAACTGTCGCGATAGATATGACCATCCTCCAGGGACACAGCGGAGGCCTGTACCTGCGCTTCGACAAAGGCTTCTTTGGGGACTACTCAGGCTATCTATTCGAGCTCGATACCCAGGGAAACTACAAAATCTCTATCATTTCAGGCGCGTCTATCGATCCACTGCAAGATTGGGACTCCTCCGACGCCATCAAAAAGTCGAGCGATCAGCAGCCGGCCACCAACCAGCTGCTCGTGGTCGCGTGCGACAACGTCTTCAAACTCTTCGTGAACAGCACCCCCGTTCAGCAGGTCATCGATAACGGAAACCACTACCCGAATACCGGCGGAATCGCCCTCGCAGCCGTCTCCCCTTCCTCGCCCACTGACGTCCTTTATACCAACCTGAAGGTCTACCCCTCCGTCTGCCCCAAACACCACTAACCTCCCTCATGAGAAAGGTCGGCCCTTTTACCGTGGGGCCGACTGCTCTGATATCCCGATATGGTCTGGTGCAGTGCGTGCAGAGAT
>JAFMRP010001380.1 GCA_017354095.1 Ktedonobacteraceae bacterium | reverse complement strand
GGTGCCTCGTGTTCATCCTCCAGCAGCCCCTGGTGTGTGACCTCGTCCATCCCCAACTGCCAGCGCCACAGTGTCCTGCCCAGAAATCCAGTTCCATCGGGGGAGCGCAACGGGAAAATGAGCCGCTCCACCCAGCGTTGCAGAACGAACCGTGCAGGAGTGAGTCGGGAATACTCCTTCAAGAGCGATGTCGGGAGGTAGCCTACTCCTGCTGCCCGTGCAATGGGCAAGGGAATGCCGCGTGTCTCCAGGTAGGCGAGTGCTTGCCAGCAATCCGCGAGGGAAACGTTCCCGCAAGCCTCACGGAGCAGGGGCATCGTCTTGCGGAGCGTGGTGTGTTCCCTCTCTTGCCAACTCGGTTGCCTCCGGGAACGTAGCCGTCTTCTGGAAGAGGAAGGTTGGTGTCGGAAGGGCAGGATTGTCCTCCCTTCTTCCTGGCTGGACGGTGTGAGGACCTGGACGGCGTGGGCGCAGACCTCCTTGGCGAGTGCCGGATGATAGGCTTGCATCAGCACCAGTGCGCCACAGCTATAGCAGCGTCCCCAGCCGCTGGCGCGATGAATCGCCAAGGAGCGCTGGTGATCGCTGCCATGCAGGTGACAGTAGGCGCGGGTGTAATCCCCGACACGAATGGGATCCCACAGTTCCTGCTCATCGAGAAGCAGGTGAATGGTCTTGCCTCTGCTGGTGAGAATGGTGTGTCCCATCACGTGCCTGCGTCTTCCAGGCCGCGAGAGGGCAGGTGGTGTGGTTGGCGCTCGGTGGATACCGTGAGATCATCGAACGCCATGACGCGGTGAGCGCAAGAGACCTGGTATCGTATCTGTTGAGAGAAACGAGCGATAGAGGGAAAAGAAGACATCAAAGTTCCTTTCTAGTGGGAAGCAGTTGGTGAGAAAGACAGTAGCCAGGCTACTTCTGGCCTGGCATATGTTGGTGAGAGATCATGTATGGGTGGAGGAATGGCACTCCCCCAGAGAATCAACGCTACTCTCTGATTGCTTCCAGGGGTAGTGGAGGCTTGCCACCGATGTATGTGATCAGTCATGAAAGCGAACATAGCGTTGCACGAGCTGGAGCAGCAGTTGCATCTTCAGTGGCTCCGTGAGGCAGTCATTCGCGCCACGTAATCGCATGATAAGTCTTGCCATAGGCATATTGGGAATGATGGCCAGGATTGCGATTTGCTGACGCTCTGGATGCTGTGGGGAGCGAAAGAACTTGATGACATCTTGACCTGCAATGCTGGGGCTCAGCCCCGGAAATCGCCAATTCACGACGATCAGATCGGGGAGCGGAAGCGATCCCGCAAAGAGGTCGCTCATGGCATGACGAGGGTGTTCATAGTGCGCGCAGACGCGATATCCTTCGCGTTCTAGCGTGTATTGCATGGCGAGCCGTGTGGCCTTCCAGGGATGCAGCACGAGCAGAAATGATGATGGGGTTGGGAGGATCATGAGAGCGTTGTCCTTTCATTGGACACTCTTCCGTGGGATCATGATCTCTGATAGGGAGTGGTCATGGGGTATGGATTGTGCTATGCTTACCAATGCAGAATCTTCCACCCGGAGCCTGGATGAGGCGCACGTCAATCTGCTTGACGTGTGAGCACATTCCTACCGGCTTTGTGTTGGCGCACAAAGCCGGTGCAAGGTTCATGAGTGACGGAAGAGGCTGAGCGTTCGTGGTCATCCCGCTCTGTGTCGCAACGTGGCGGGATGACCATTGCGAAAGTGTCATCGATGATGAATGTGGGGAAAGGATGATCTCTCTTTACTCCCCCATCGAGCCAAATGGTGTTTCGGGGTCAGGATCATCAAGTATGGCACCGCAGAGGTCGGTGCCATGCAGGATCACCGCATCCATCAAATGGAGCCAGAGCACCTGTGCTCCTCGTAAATCTGCGCTGCGTAGATTGACTCGCACGAGCTGGGTATCGTGTAGATTGGCATCCCGCAGATCGGCAGCGAGGAAACTCGTCTCGGTCAAATCCGCTCCTGTGAGCCGGGCCTGTTGCAGATTAGCCCAGCAGCA
>JAFMRP010001379.1 GCA_017354095.1 Ktedonobacteraceae bacterium | reverse complement strand
TGTTGAGCAGCCAAGGCAACGATGATGGTAGCGGTGTAGGTTAGGGCGACTTGTCGAGCGATAGTTGACCAGCCTGAGAGGGGAGGACGCTGCAGATGAAAGAAGAGGAAGACCCGACCAAAGAAGCGTTCAATGCCACTGCGTTTGCCTAGCTCTTCTTTCGTCCAGGTGGGAGGCAAACAGGAGCGATTTTTCTGGCGTTTGGGATTCCAGGGAATCACCGCAACCGCGCCTAAGGTAGCCTGAATCCAGGCAATGAGCTTTAACCCCCAATAAGCGGCATCCAAGCGAATAAAGCGTGGACGGATGCGGTACAACTGCATGGCCCATGCCAAGAGAGGGCGTGCGAATGGAGCATCATGGACATTGGCTGAGGAAAGCAGAAAGAAGAGAGGAAGACCTGACCCACGACAGATCAGGGTATGAACGCGATACCCACGCAAGAGCGGACGGGGATGTTGAGCCGGTGCATGACCGAAGGCGGCGTCAGGGTCGGTGCGACGCCAGGCCAGGATGGGAACGCTATCGATAATCAAATCTCGGGCGTTCATCAGCCGACGACGAATCGCAGTCAGAACGGTGAGGATGAAGAGAGCTTCCGGGAGCGGAGCTCCTGCTTGATGACTGTGCTTCCATTGTTGGGAGGGGCAAGGGATGCGGGGACGGCCGTCTTTGCCGAGAGGCAAGCCGCAGGCCAGGGCGAGGGCAGGCCAGTCACGCAACCAATCGCGCATATCCTCATACGAAAGCCGCCACAGTGTGCGCAAAAGTGCGATGAGGAGTAAGGACTCTTCACGAGAGATTCGAGGTGCGCCACCAGGACCCGCAGGTAAAGGAGGCGGACATCGGTAATGAGCCAGGCGTACGGCTAAATGGCAGAGGGTGAGCAGATGCAAGATGTTCACCAAGGCAAGGGCATCAATATGTAAAGCTGGGCCGAGCCGGGTTTGCGCACGATGATATGCTGGTGGGGGCACTGGTGCCGCTGAGTTTCCGAATATAGGCATCATGAACTGCTCTCCACTCTCTATTCTAAATCGGGCGCCTGTGAAGGTGTCCAGTTATTGGGTATCCATAGGCTTCGTATTTTGTTCTACGAGTCATCTTGCCGTAGATGGTAAACGGTCCCGCAAGGCGGGCGGCGAAGACTGCAGCGTACAATCAGCCCTGGCAAGGCGAGAATAAGGAAAAGTTATGCTCCTAAGCCTGAAAACACAGGAGCATCGCTTTTATCCCTTTTTCTTAATGGAGTCCCTGTTGAGAAGGTATGGACGCGCCCATTTTAGGCTTCTTCAGCGCTTTGCCAATCAAACCTCCAAGAGTTCCAAAGCCAGCGCCCAGGCCGATGGAGATCACGAAAGAAATGAGAGCGAAGAGGAGAAAGCCAGTTATATAGCCCTGACTACTCATACCATATGTCCGTAGAGCATGGCTTCTTGGCAGAAAAAAGACCACGATGATTCCGACAAGATACCAGAGATTGATCCAAAAAGAGGTGATTGTCCCTGTGCTGATTTTGCCTGTACGCCAGGCTGCAAGAGCGCCAGCGAGCAGATAGAAGATCCATTGGATCAGAAGGGGAGGAAGCCAGATCATCAGCGAGAGGAAAAGAAAAGTAGGCGCAAGAGCAAGAAGGGGCATCAGGACCGCCCAGATAACCAGTGCTCCGCTGTAGAGCAAACCGAAGATCAACCCCAGGAGAAACGAAAAGTTGCCAAACCGAGGAGTGGCCCCTGGTGATTGGACAGGATAGATCTGTGGTGTAGGAGATGAGGGGGCATTTTCTGGAACAGGGGATATTGTGCCATGTATGATATCCTTTCATTCTACGAAATATTTACACGAGTAAAAAACTTTTCTCAGCATACGAGATATCTTGTGGAAATGCAACTTTCTTGAGGTGCGTATTGGTGTATGTCATTTGATACCAGTTCGAAACCCTTTATATATGGGTTTCTGAGTTGGGAAATGCCCTCGGGAATAAACAGTACGTCGCATCGCAGGGGCGATAAGTCCCGAGGCCAAAGGATTTCC
>JAFMRP010001378.1:455-2036 GCA_017354095.1 Ktedonobacteraceae bacterium | reverse complement strand
AGCGCCTTCTCCCGGATGGCCAAGGCCCTTCGATAGAAGGGCTCGGCCTTCGCATATTCGCCTCTCTCACCATAGAGTACAGCGAGGTTGCTGAGAGGTTTAGCGACATCTGGGTGTTCCGGTCCTAGCGCCTTCTCCCAGATGGCCAATGCCCGTTGATAGAGAGGTTCCGCCTTCACATACTCGCTGTTTGAAAAATAGAGAATGGCTAGGCTGTTGAGGGATTGAGCTACCAGGATATGTTCCGGACCCAGCGCCTTCTCCCGGATGGCAAGCGCGCGTTGTATGGCCGGTTCCGCTTTTGTGTACTCGCCTCTACTGCGGTAGAGAATGGCGAGATTGTTGAGAACCATAGCGACATTGGGATGCTCAGGTCCCAGCTCACGCTCAAAGATGTTCAAGGCCTGTTGATATAGCGGTTCTGCCTTCGCATACTCGCCTTCGTCACTGTAGAGTAACCCTAGATAAGTGATGGTTGCGGCTACATCGCGGTGATCCGGCCCTAGCAGCTTTTTGCGTATCCCCAACGCGTGTTCAGTCAGTGTGAGCGCTTCATCCAGCTTTCCCTCTCCGCGCTCTTTGACCGCCTCTTCATATAGCCTGCGCGCTTCCTGTAAGGTGCGGTCCCGCTCCGTCGCCGCGCGCAGCTCCTCAATCCGAATCTCATAGCCACCTGGAGGCGCTCCCTTGGATTTGGATTGGACAATCAGTTGATAATCTCCGGCCGCTTCAGCCACCAGTGGAACTTCCTCCACTCCCTGCAGCCTCGCTTCGGAGTCGAACTCCAGCATCTGCTTGCCGTCCGGTCCCAGCACCTGGACCGTTACATCGATCCCTTCCTGCTCGACGATTGCCTGCGCGAACTGATCAGCGCCCAGCTTGAGCTCGTAAGTATGCTGCTGCCCTCCTGCCAGCTCTCGTTTTATCGACTTGCCCAGCTCGAGCTCGTAGACATCCTGAGCATTGCCGCTTCCCTTCAAACGTTTAGTCGTCTCTGGCGCCGACTGCCGAAGCGGATCTCGGGAGCGACCGAAGACCGCAGGCAAAAGTAAAACAGCCAGCAGGCTTGAGACCATGAAGAGTCCAGTGAGACTGGAGAAATGCTGAGAAGTTGCTGTCCGATCGCCCGCAACTGAAGCTGAGAAGCGCTCACCGTTATGAGCCATGATTTCATCTCCAATTCTACCCGTTTGTGTTGATGAATTGTCTGAGCTGGCGCGAGTTTATCACAGTATCTCACCGGAGGTCACCATTTCGTGAAGGATCCATCCGGACGGCGCGCTGCGTCTGGTCAGCATTTGAGAATTTCTCCACCTAGAGGTGACACTATGTCTGTCTTGTCTGTTTTTGCGCAACTGAGAAGAAATCGTACCAGGTGGAATCGGCGCCACCGTAACGGCGCTGAATCTTTACGTCAAGCAGATAGGGTCGGCCTTCATCGATTGCTCGTAAACAACGATCGATGGCGCCCGGCAGTTGGTCCGGATGCAGCGACGATTCTAGTTGTGAGCGCGAGCGCGGTAGAATCTCTACTCGCTTCAGCCGCTCCTCCCACATATCCTTGGAGAAGGTGACGAATGT
>JAFMRP010001378.1:0-445 GCA_017354095.1 Ktedonobacteraceae bacterium | reverse complement strand
GGGCGAAGAGGAAGGCCCGCCTGAGGACATCGGGGATCGTCTCGGCATTCAGCACATCCCAACTCCACCGCGTATAATCGCGCGGTGTCTCTTCGATCTGATTAATTACTTGACATGCAACCAAAAGGTTGCATAATATGATTATGGGAATGGATGCGGTATTCCGAGCGCTGGCGGATGGGAGCCGGCGGAAGTTATTAGATCGGCTATATGAGCGGAACGGCCAGACGTTAGGCGAGTTGTGTGATGGGCTGGCGATGAGCCGCCAGGCGGTGACCAAGCATCTATTGATGCTGGAGCAGGCGAATCTGGTGGTGACCATCTGGCGCGGCCGCGAGAAGCTGCACTATCTCAATCCGGTTCCGATCCATGAGATAGCGGAGCGCTGGATACGCAAATATGAGCGAGGTCGGCTGCGCGCACTCGCTGAACTCAAAAAGAATCT
>JAFMRP010001377.1 GCA_017354095.1 Ktedonobacteraceae bacterium | reverse complement strand
GTTCTCAGGGGTTGGCTGAGTCCAACGGGCCGGACATCCGCCGCCAGTAGTGGCGCAGGCCGCGAAGGAGCAGGCAGAGGAACGAGCACCAGGCCGGAGAGCTGGGCCTGTAGTTGTCCTGGCAGTTCGCCACTGACACGCTCGTCTATGCCGACCAACCAATGAACGGTATCGGCAGTTGCCCGCAGTTCAAAGACTACAACGGGGGTTCGCCTGAACCATCCGAGAAGCGGCCGGTAAGCAAGCGGTTGGAGCACCCTGGTTACACCGGCCGGGCTCAGTTCATGAGGAAAATGGATTTCAAACCAGACTAAATCACTGGCGGATGACGCCTCCTTCTGCTTTGGCGTGTTTGCTCGTCTCATTATCCCCTCCTTTCGGCTCCTTGTTAGACTTCCGAAAGTTTAGGGCATCACAAAACAAGCCAGTGGGTAGGTGCCCGCTGGTTATAGGCACTGCCGTATGCACTCAACTTTATGGAAGTCGAACGGTCGTCATATGACGTCTGCTCTTACTTCCACTATGGGGAATGAGTGCAGGGGGAATCAACGAGTTTGGCGCGAACCACAACACCGATACGAACACATCTCAACAGAGGTGAACCGCCAACCGAATGTATGGCATAGCGTGCAGACTGCTCGACAACGCCCCTACATATGGTGGCATGAAATACTTGAACTGGTCAAATATTGAGCAACTAAGCTAATTGCCCAGATTGTGCCGTGCCATACAACATCCTCGTGGTATGAAGAAGGCCAGCATTCTAGTGCGGAGCATTCGGGATACGCTAAATTAATTGTTGTTAAATAGGCAAAAATGTTAAAATCTATTTGCGCTTCAGCAACTTCCTCACAGACCTAGTGTAACGGTCTCGTTCATTCACAATCCAAGGGACGGAAATGAAACTAATCAAGCGAGGAGTCTACGCGCTCCTGGTAGCACTGCCACTGGCTGTCTCGATGTTCATCTTCCCCAACGCCGCGCAAGCAACGAGCGATTACGACAATCTGCTGCACACATCGCCGACGCTCTTCGTCTACGCCGATGGTGCGACGAAGAGTCAGAAGATGGACATCAGCCAGTCGTGGTACAACTCCCTCGGCCAGACGTACGCAAAGCGCTTGGAGCAGAACATCGGGTGGCCAACGAACTTCATGACGGAACTTAACGCCATAAAATCATCAGGGGGTTCCCTAGGACTCTTCATGCAAGAGACTCAGGACGGAAACCTGGTAGGAGTCGTGGGCTCGCGTGATCCACATGCGTACTGCGAGTTTGCAGGCAACATAAGTCTAGGCAAGTTCATGTGTAGCACCCACGCCGGGTATGGCTATGTCTATGCCTATTACTTCACGCACAACACGTACGGCGGCAACGGCTGTGCATACGGGTCGGGCATCTGCAGTAACGACGGGATGGCTATCTACGACGCTCCGGTGGTTCAGACGGGTACCGAGGGTTATACAATATTCGGTATCCCGTATAGCAATCTGGCGAGCTACAAGTTCTACTTCATGGATTTCGACGTCACATATCCAAGTGGATACGCTGGTGCGATCCTCCCGACCTCGCCGCCTCCCGCGAAGTACGTGGCGATGGGTGATTCATTCTCAAGCGGTGAGGGCAACCCACCGTTCGAGGCCGGAACGGATGTGGACAACGTCAATCTCTGCCATCGCAGTACGACGGCCTACCCACGCCAGGTGCAGAACGCACTCAATCTCGGGTCGACAGCCTTCGTGGCGTGCTCGGGTGCGGTGTCGGACTACATCATCAACGAGTACAACCAGGAAAATACGGAGCTGCCACAAGCGGCGTTCGTATCCAGCAGTACCAACCTTGTCACCATTACTATCGGTGGCAACGACGTCGGGTTCGGTAGTGTTCTCACTTCCTGCACGCTGCCGACGAATGAGTCCGGAACAACAGAAGAGAAGCATCAGATCGAACACGATGCGTGCATCCGGGCGATCGACGATGCACAGACGACCGCGAGTAGTGCGGCCTTGCAATCCAAGCTCGAAACGGTGTTCTCG
>JAFMRP010001376.1 GCA_017354095.1 Ktedonobacteraceae bacterium | reverse complement strand
ATCAAGTTATCTGTTACCGGCCACAGCCGCGCCTCTTCAGAGATAAAACAGTTCTGATACAGGGTGATGATCTCTTTGTCATTCAGGCGATTCGCGGTGAGCCCCAGTCGCTCTAACTGGCGCATGACCTCGTCCACGCGCAGCTTTAATTGGGTCTGCGCTCCGAGCAGCGCCTCCATACGGTTCTTTGGCAGCAGTACATGATCGGCAGGCACGATGATGTAAAAGACACGCCGCACCAGCGCACGCCTCGACGCAAGCTGGCGTACAAAGTACGCATGGTCATGCGCCATCTCCGCCAGTGGACCCTCCACTGCCTCCATCGCACGCAGGTAATCATCCAGACGGTAGGGCAGATTTTTAATCAGGATCTGTATCGGAAATGAGAGCCCGTTGAGAAATCCCTTAAAGCCTTCGATCAGCGCGTCCTGGTCACTTTCGGCCATCAGCCCAAAATTGACGGTATTTACTTTTATAATGCTGCGATAATGCCAGTTCTTGGTACCAAGATTCAGGCAGGCCACTCCTCCCTTGACATCCTGCAATCTGACAAATGACTTGATGACACTGCCAGTTCCGCTAAAATTCTGGCTCGGCGTTTGCGGGGATGGTAACATACGCTCTCTCCTAGTCTTCTAGCAGATCATCTGGATCCAATGATCTTTTCTGCTTCTTCAATGCTTGCTCTTTCGCCTCCCTGCCCTCGCTGATCTCTGCTTCTTCTTCTGCCGGTTTGTATATATATACTTTAGGAACACCAATATATAATAGCCAGACAAAAAACCACTCCTCCAGTGGCCGCTCACCCACAGGCACCAGGGCCACCACCAGCCCTACCAGAACAGGGACTGCCGTCAAGGTAACGGTCAGAATCATCCACCCGATATCTGAACGGATACCACTGATGCTACTCCACACAAAGTAACCACCCACAATACCCACCACAATCACAAGTAGCTCGCGGCCCGTTCGCCCGAATATAATCGTTGGCTGCTCGTTAAGAAATGTTGGGAATTCCTCTTTTTTAGGCATAATCCCCCCTACTTTCTCCCATCAGTCATACACGTACCTGCCGGTCAGCGCTCTCTACTGGCCGTACAACCGACATATGCCAGGGCACCGCTTTTTCTGCTCGCTGTACCCTGGCTCTCCTATGCCGATCCCTCATGGCCGTCAAACAGGGAAGAAGTTTGTCACAATAGCCTCAATGATAGAGGCGAGCGCGAGTACGACCAGCCCAATGACCGCCGAGGTCAGGGCCAGGTTCGCAAACATAATACGCTGCTGACCTCCAAACGACATCATACGCATCATCGCGGCGATGCTGATACTGATGATAAAGATCACCAGCCCAATTTGCCGCACCAGGTTCATGATGGAATTGACAAAGGCTGTCAACTGTTTATAGGCCGGAGGATCGGCCAGGGGTTGCAATACCTGGTGGATCACTGCCGGAATAGTATGCAATGACGGCGCTACCGTAGCTACGTGATGCGCTGCATGTAAAAGCAACATAATTCCTCGTTCCTTTCTTGCAAACTGACGATAACAAACACATTGTATCGCATAAGTCCCCAAAGAACCTAGATGTATTTCGAAATTTGACTCTCTGGAATACCCATAATGCTATGGATATACCCTGCTGTCTGGCCTGGCAGATGCAGATACCAGTCTTTCCCATATTTATAGGCAGAGCAGGCCGGCCCACAGTTGTAATCTACCAGCATCTTCATATACGCTACTATCTGGTTATCACCATCCTTCATGTGCCGGTTCCAGTTGCCCGCATTCTCAGCCGCCGAGTGCTGCAGCGCGGCGTTAGGATCCCAGTGGTTGAAGTTGTCATGGCGATAGGACATGAATTGCCCAAT
The DNA here is from genome assembly GCA_017354095.1 of Ktedonobacteraceae bacterium. GTDB lineage: Bacteria > Chloroflexota > Ktedonobacteria > Ktedonobacterales > Ktedonobacteraceae > Bu33. Next base: position 165 of record JAFMRP010001376.1, on the reverse strand, counting down.
CCCTTCCGCGCGACCACAGGATCCCCCTGAACAGACGTAAGGCCCAAGAATTGCGGGATTAAATCCACTCTCCTGGTTGATCTGCCTGAGAAAGTACGTGACCGGCAGGTGATTCTGGGACGCGTACATGGTGGCCAGCGTCACACAATCGGCTTTGACTTTTCG
>JAFMRP010001375.1 GCA_017354095.1 Ktedonobacteraceae bacterium | reverse complement strand
CGGATATCCTTGACTTGTACCTGCATCGTGGCTCGTTTGAGGCGGTGCTGGCCGATGAAGATGAGGAGCAAGACGCGGACCGCTGGTACTCCCATACCCCCTGTGGTCAGGAGTTCGCCCAGATCCTCGCTCAGTGGATGTGGAATCTTCGATTAGAACTAGGGCAGCAGCTCTCTCCATCTGAGCTGCGTACGACCGAATTTGCTCCCGCGCAGGAAGTCGAAGCACCCTCGACTGAAGAATCTGAACCAGCGCAAGCATCTCTGCCTGCTGTCGTCTATGGGCCACCACAATGGGCCCGTCCCTCCTTTACCCATGGCTTTCCTGGCTCCGCGTTCACGCCACAGCCCGACGGGACGCTACGCTGTCCTGCCAATCACCCGCTCTATCTCCAGGAACGGCGCCTGGAGCGCGATGGCTCCCTGCGGATCTTGTATGCCGCGCGTATTGGTCATTGTCGTTCCTGCCTGGTGCGAGCACAATGTCAGGAGAGCAATATCACGCTCAAACCACGACGGGTGAGTGCGGTTCTGTGGCCGCTTTCCTCTTCTCACTCGGATTCCTCGCCACCTCCTAATCCAGCCAGCGAACTGCCTGCCTCTGCTCCAGTGCTCTGGCGTGACTGGCCACGCTGTAACATCCGGCGAACTTGGCTCAAAGTGGTTCGCAGCCAAACCATCGACCTGAAAAGCTCCGCTCCGCTCTTGCTACCACGCGCACAAGCGCCCACCGAGAAGGTCTGGACCCGAGCGGAGCGCGCGCATTGGCGGCTTTCCTGGGACCAGCGCTTGGCGCGCAATGCTCGTCCGACTGATGCGCCTCGACTGATTATCACGCTTCACGGACTGCCAGCTACCTTTGCTTCTTCCTTTGGCTTTGACCTCCTCACCACGGCCTAACCGATCGTTACAGATGGTATTTCTTGCTTCAGTATTGTCAGGCTTGGCCGCTTTTTTTGCATTGACACGCATCGACCATCGGTGCCTTCCTCGACTGTTGTTCTGATGCAGGGTCAGAGATGGTCTTCTGTACATATCTTTGCTTGAGCTTAGCTCGTTGCGCATCCCGTGGGCCAGGTCGGATCGAGTAACAATTCCACGGCTTTCAGCGCAATATCACGGGTGGCTACATTATGGAGCACCTGGTCAGCGGCATTCGCCCAAAAGAACCTCCCTTGTTCTTTTAGGGGTGAGACTGCCACATCAGATTATCCATGAAGGTCGCTGGACACACTATGCGAGCAGCAACACCAGTCTCTTCAAGTGGCTTGTCGGCCGCCAGTGCCGCCGAGAGGTGGCCGCTGGTTTTGCTCATGTCACTGCCAAGTGTCGATACCCAGACAATTCGCTGTACATGCTGTGCCTTGATGGCGGAAGCCGCTATCTGATTGAACGTATAATAGTGACCTTCCAGATCGTCCGTGTCTTCATCTGGCGGAACAATCCAAAAGATAACGTGAGCGCCAGCAAATGCTTTGTTGACGACTTCGACATCGTTAGTTGAACCCTGGATGACTTCCACGCGCTCACGAACGTCAGCGGCAAGCCTGGCGGGGTCACGAACAACAACACGAACTGGCACTTCAGCCTTTAAAAGGTGATTGAGAACTTGATGTCCAATAGCGCCGGTCGGAGTGGTAATAACAATCATAGGATGTCCTCCTTCTCGCGAATGGATGCTCTCCATGATCCGAGAAAAAGGGCAACAAAAAAGCCAGACACGCATCTAGCGGAGCCAGGAGGCTGACAGGGTTATTCTATTTGTGGCTCAATATTATCTCATGCAGCTTTTCTTTTGTCAAGGCGAAAAAAGGCCCATGTACTGCTAGGCCAGGGATGCTCGCGATTACCTGACCAAAGGAAAAGGTGCCAATTTACTCGACACGGGTGCCGATAGAAGGAGCCAGATGTCCAACCTTTCACGGCTGCTGTTGCTGATCTTCGTTGAGATGGCATAGATGCTTCATGTCTGAAGGCGCCAGTGAGACGATGAAAGACCCCATGATTCACTCCCTTTGCAGTGAACAAAGAAAAAAA
>JAFMRP010000332.1 GCA_017354095.1 Ktedonobacteraceae bacterium | reverse complement strand
GCACCTCCCGCTATCACACCTTTCAATTGAAGGTGGTCAGTCCACTAGTATAGCAGGAGAGTGTGCAAACCCTGCTCAGAGGAGGTTCCCATGATTCTCGTTACAGGTGCAAATGGTCTAGCCGGTTCTGCTGTCATCCGTGAGTTCGTACGAGCTAATGTTCTTGTCAGGGCGCTCGTCAGGAGTCGTGCAAAGGCACAGGCATTGGAGGCATTTCCCACAGTGGAAGTGGTGGAAGGTGATATGCTACGCCCTGAGACGCTCAAAAATGCGCTCTCGGAGGTAGAGCGCGTGTTGTTGATCTCTTCTCCCAACGGCCAGATGGTGCAGACCCAATGTACGTTCATCGATGCCGCCAAAGAGGCGGGTGTTCGCCATATTATCAAGTTTTCCGGCTTGACGACATCGCTGGATTCTCCCTTTCTCTTTTCGCGGCAGCACGCAGAAATCTCAGACTATCTCGAACGTTCCGGGCTTGACTGGACTTTCTTGCGCCCCAGCCAGTTCGCGACAGAGTATCTGCGGGAAGTGCCTACCATCGTCGCTGACGGTGCATTTTACCTTCCTTTCGAGGATGCAAAGCTCACCCCCGTGGATATGGAGGACGTTGGGAAAGCCGCTGTTGCGCTGCTGACTCAAGCTGGGCATGAGGGCAAGAGCTATATGATGTCGGGTCCAGAAGCACTGACTATGCGGCAGGTTGCTGAACAGATCTCCCTCGCCATTGGCAAGAACGTCTCCTATGTCAACGTCTCGCGAGAAGACAGGAAGCGCGCACAACTGGAGGCCGGCATTCCCTCCTTTATCGTAGATGCCCTCGATGTACAGACAGAGCTGCGAAGGCTTGGCAATGGGGAAGAAGTTGTGCATCTCGAAACGCATACAGCGCTCGGCATTCGCCCCACCCCCTTCGTCGAGTTCGCTCGTCGCCATGCTGCCGATTTTCTCGGAACGTCAGCATGGGCAATGGCTCAAAAAGAGCAGAAGCATCCTTTGGGGCTGTGGGATCTCCCACGCGCCTGAAGATCTGCCCTTTCCGTTCGAGTGGGCTTAAGGCGTTGGTAGGACATCGAAACCTCGAGACGACTGGACAGCAGTTTAAGACAGTCTATCATAGATTCCCTCAGCATTCAAAGATATACTCTCGCTATTGAGAAGAACATTTGATCGCTCGCTAAGAGCACGGACAGAAGCATTCTGGCTTCACATAGAAGAAGGAAGAAGGTATGAACGAAGGAAACTGGACTGCCCGCTTCCACGACAAGAACGTGGTCGTCATTGGAGCGAGTCGTGGCGTGGGGCGCAGCATTGTTGGCGCGTTTTCCGCTCTTGGGGCGCGGGTGCTGGCTGTTGCGCGGCAGGCTGAGCCTCTCAAGCAGCTCGCTGCTGCATTTGGGGGCGTGCAGATCCTCATGCTGGACGCGACTTCTGAGGGCGCTCCTGCAAAGGTGTTTGAAACGCTTGCGCCGGATGTCGTTATCGTGTGCGCAGGTGCTACCCCTCATATGGCACCACTGGTAGAGCAGAGTTGGGAGCAGTTTTCACGCAACTGGAATACCGATGTCAAAATCGCGCTGCTCTTCTCGCAAGCGGCCCTGACCACGCCACTGCCAGCAGGAACAACAATCATCCTGATTTCCAGCGGTGCAGCCATCAACGGTTCGCCGCTTTCGGGTGGATATGCTGGCTCAAAGCGCACTCAGATGTGGCTTGCCAGTTATGCCCAGCAAGAATCTGGCCGCCTCTCCCGAGGTTTGCGTTTCCTGGCACTGGCACCGGGCGGCAATATTCTGGCAGAAACGGACCTGGGGAAGGTTGCGGCATCCGCCTACGCAGCGGCTCAAGGTGTCTCCCTTCAGGACTTCATCGACATCCAGAGGGGCGGGCAACCTCAGCTCACAGTAGACCAGGTTGCCAGCGCCGTGGTCGAGCTTGCAAGCGATCCCGAGGTACAGCCAGGAAAGTCGTTCCTGGTTTCTGGAGCGGGGATCACGCTTGTGTCGTAGATCCGCTCCCACCACTTCTCGAATCTTGCCCTTGTTTTGAGACGATCAGACAGCTTTTTGAGATGGTTTAGCATAGTTTATCCCGGCATTCAAGGGTATACTCTGCGTATACTTGCAAACTGCAAGCAAATAGCCATGAGTCATCCCGAATGCAAGAAGGATAGGAAAGAAAGGAAACAACGATGAACATACTTGATCAGCAACATTACACCACTTCTTTTACAGTAGACCAGTCCCCCGAAGAAGTCTTTGCAGCCGTCAACAACGTTCGTGGGTGGTGGGCAGGAGAAATTGACGGGAGCACTGATCAACTCGCCGCGGAGTTTACGTACCGCTACAAGGATATTCACTACAGCACGCAGAAGATCATTGAATTGGTGCCAGAGAAAAAGGTTGCCTGGCACGTCCTGGATAGCCAGCTTAACTTCGTCAAAGAGCAAGACGAGTGGACAGACACGCACATTGTCTTTGAGATTACCAGGAAGGACGGCAAAACCGAACTCCTCTTTACACACGTTGGCCTGGTTCCTACCTTTGCGTGTTACAATAACTGTTCAGGCTCCTGGGGATCTTTGATCACCGAGAGTTTACACGACCTCATTACCACAGGCAAAGGGTACCCCGCACAGGGAAAGGATTTAGGTTAAGACTGATCTGTCAGTTCGAACATATCACCCAGCCCCTGAGAAAACCGTGATCCCTTCCTGCCATTTTGGCAAGGTGGGCGAGAAGATGGCTTCTCGTCCACCTTGTTTGACATCGAGAGCATTCCAGAGAGCTTTCGGAAAGCGAGTTTCACATTCCGGGCGACTATCGTGCAAGCATACACAGGAGTCTCGGATGATGAGGTCATTGAAGCGACACTGATGGATCGGCGTTGGCAGTTAGTGCTGGATTGCCTGGACGCCGAGCATGCTCCTTTCAGCATTGGGATCAGCCCGGGCAGCGCGAAGATGCGTTGAACCTGGTTTTGAACATGTTGCAGGCAGTGGAAAGCTGGATAAAAGAGCCCGCATCTTCCTGGGAGTGGACAATTGGCGCTGGCCCTGATAGGATAGCTGAGAGGTTTATATGCAGGAAAAGGAGGAGTGTTGTCGTATGACTGCGTTGGAAACATATATTAGAGAGAATGAAGCGCGTTTTATTGAAGATCTGAAGGGGTGGTTGCGCATTCCTAGCATCAGCACGCTGCCGGAGCATACTGCGGATGTCAGGCGTGCGGCTGAGTACGCGGTCGATCAGTTGCAGCGGATTGGTTTTGAGCGTGCCGAAACCATCGCGACATATGGCCATCCGCTTGTCTATGGGGAATGGCTGCAGGCACCGGGGAAGCCGACACTGCTCATTTATGGACATTACGATGTGCAGCCTGTGGACCCGGTGGAGCTATGGGAGACGCCACCCTTTGAGCCGACGATTCGTGATGGCAACCTGTACTGCCGTGGGGCATGTGATGACAAAGGGCAGACGATGCTGGTGTTTAAGGCGCTGGAGTCGCTGATGCGCGTCAATGGAGCGTTGCCGGTGAACGTCAAGGTATTGATTGAGGGTGAGGAGGAAGCCGGTGGCGAGTCGATCGAGCGGTACGTAAAGGAGCATCCCGAGCGTCTGAAGTGCGATGCAGCTTTTATTTGTGATACTGGAATGCCGGCGAAGGATATACCCTCGCTGATTTACGCACTGCGCGGCATCACCTATACCGAAGTGGAGGTACAGGGAGCCAAGCGCGATCTACATTCGGGCATTTATGGTGGCATAGCGCCGAATCCGCTGCACGCCCTGGCGATCATCATCAGCAAGCTCAAGGATGCTGACGGGCATATTCATATTCCCGGCCTGTACGATAAGCTGCGCCAGCCCACGCAGATCGAGAAGGATTTCTGGAGTACCGACACGCTGGGTATTGGCGAGATGCTGGTCAAGGAGATGGGGGTTAGCCAGACTTCTGGCGAAAATGAGTATCCGCCGATGGAGCGGATTGGCGCGCGACCAACGCTGGAGGTGCATGGCATCGCTGGTGGCTTTGTGGGTGAAGGGGCCAAAACGGTGATCCCCGCTGTAGCAACGGCCAAGATCAGCCTGCGCCTGCCAGCCGATCTGAAATCCGAGGAAGTGTTCACGCTTTTTGAGCAGGCAGTCAAAGCTGCGGCGCCATCTGACGTCACTGTTCAGGTGCGCAATCTGCATGGAGGTGAAGGGATGCTGGTGGAGCCAGACAGCCCGCCGATGGTCGCCGCCACGCAGGCGCTGGCGGAGGTTTATGGGAAAGAGCCAATCTACCTGCGCGAAGGGGGATCGATTCCTATTGCGGCACTGTTCGATGAGATCCTCAAGGCGCCTGTGGTTATGATGGGTTTTGGCCTGCCGGATGACAATCTACACGCGCCAAACGAGAAGTATTCGCTCGACCAGTTTTCCAGAGGTTTGCGGGTAGTGGCGAGTTTCCTGCAGAAGCTGGGATAGGGACCACCCGCAAGGGTAGGACATATACCATCGGGTCGGGACGTGGCTGAAGGAGCCGCGTCCCGACTTTGTTTTGTGGTATGCTATAGGACAAAGCCACGGTGCCGTTTTTCACGTGCCGCGCCCTCCACGATTGGCAAAAGGGTGCATTTTTATATCGATGAAAGCCGCTCTTTTGTCGTTGAAGTGAGCGTTTTTTTGTATTTACAGTTACCAGGAGAAAGGTTTGTTATGTCCAGCTCTTCCAAACTTCCAACCGCTTATCTTGATGCCCATCCCGACGAGGGGCAGCAGTTGCTTGAGCTGATAACCAGGCAGCCGAGCGTAGCAGCGCAGAATCTGGGTATTGCTGAAATGGCAGATCTGGTGGAATCGTTGTTGAGCGAGGCTGGTTTCAGCACACAGCGCTTGCAGGTTCCTGGAGCGCCGACGGCTATTTACGGTGAGCTGCGTGGTCGCAGTCCTTATACGCTGCTGCTCTATAATCATTATGATGTGCAGCCAGCGGAGCCGCTGGAGCTATGGCACACGCCTCCCTATGAGCCGACGGTGCGTGATGGCAAGCTTTATGGGCGCGGCGTCTCTGATAACAAGGGAGAGATCGCCGCGCGCCTGGCGGCGATTCGCGCGCTGCTGGCAAGCGATGGTGAGCTGCCGATCACGCTGCGCTGGATCATTGAAGGTGAGGAGGAGATAGGCAGCCCGCATTTTGAAGCGCTGGCGGCCCGGTATGGCGAGTTATTGAAAGCTGATGGTTGCCTGTGGGAAGGGTCAGGCTTCACCGATAGCGGGCGGCCCGCGCTCAGCCTGGGCACGAAGGGTCTGTTCTATGTGCAGCTAGATGTGCAGGGAACGAGCGTCGATGCGCACTCGGGGAACGCGGCTGTGCTTCCCAGTGCCGCCTGGAGGCTGGTGCAGGCGCTGGCCAGTTTGCGTACTCCCGAGGGGCGTGTGCTCATTCCGGGCTTCTACGATGCTGTGCGCAGTCCTTCGCAGGGGCAGCTGGAAGCGCTGGCAGGGCAGGAGGAGCGGGAAGACCAGATGAAAGAGATGTATGGGATTGAGCGCTTTGTGGACGGGCTGAGCGGAGTGGCGCTGCGCGAACGTAGTTCCTTTGGTCCAACCTGCAATATCGCCGGCCTGCTGAGCGGTTATACTGGCGAAGGTACGAAGACCGTGCTGCCGTCCAGGGCCATGTGTAAGATTGATTTCCGGCTGGTGCCTGACCAGGACCCGAAGGATATCTATGAAAAGCTGCGGGCGCATCTCAATGCGCAGGGCTACGATGATATCCAGATCACTGTTTTTGGTTCGGCGGAGCCAGTCGTCACGCCGATGGATGATCCGTTTGTGCAGCGTATCATGGCTATCGCGCAGGATTACGCGGGGCAGCCGCCCTCTATTACACCGATTGTAGGTGGCACGCTGCCGCTGTTGGGTGCGCTGCGGCGTCATGTTGGCGTGCCTGGATTGAGCGCGCCTGGTAACGCGGGCTACTGGGGCAGTGGAGCACACGCGCCGAACGAGCATATTCGTCTCACGGACCTACAACGGGCAGTGAGATATAACTGTCATATGTTCCTGGCGC
>JAFMRP010000331.1 GCA_017354095.1 Ktedonobacteraceae bacterium | reverse complement strand
GGTGGCCAATTTCGCCATCGATCTGCCCGATGCCAATGTGGCCATTCAGGTTTCCGGCACATTCGGTTCGCGTCAGGAGGAAGCACAGCGCCTGGGACGCATTCTCCGCCCCAAACAGGACGGTGGTCTGGCCTATTTCTACTCTATCGTCACTCGCGATACAAGCGACCAGGAATTTTCCGCCAACCGCCAGCTGTTTCTGACAGAGCAAGGTTACCGCTACCTGATCGAAGACGCCGAATCCCTCCTACCCCTCTAACCCGGAAACCCAGGGAAGCCCCCTGCTTTCCAACTCTCGCGCAAAGCGAGGGTGCAGGGAGCGCAGCGTCCCTGCCGGGGTCTGGGGTGTCCCCAGAAAAAATTTTTTCTTCAGTCTTACGAGCCGCCGAAGGCGGCTCGTAAGACTTTAACAAAACCCTGAACACATAACCTGAAGGCTTGACATAGACATAGATGGGGTGATAAGTTGGCGATGACATATTTTTTTTCTCTTGAAAGGGAGTACATGGCTGATAGTTATATTGAAGTGACAAAAGATACTTTTGCTGAAAAAGTTTTGAGTATTCCCTCGTCACAGATCGTGATCGTGAACTTTTCGTCGGCCCAGAGCGGAGCGTGTCAGATCCAGGACCCTGAATTTGACGCGGTCAGCAAAGAGCTGAGCGCAACGTACCAGGAACGTGCCCTGTTCGCCAGAGTCAGCATCGAGGGACAGGACGAGTTTACGCAAAAGTGGAACATCCTGGATGTACCCGCCATGGTATTTTTCAAAGATGGCCGGGAGATCTACCGCATCACCGGGATTGTGATGCGCGAGCGCCTGCGCCGCCGCATCGAAGGCGTTTTGCTGGCCAATTAACCACTCATCAAACACTATGAAAAAGAGTGCCTCCCAATCAGGAGACACTCTTTACCTATCCTGCTGCTGTTGCTGTTGTTGCTGCTCCTCCTCTGGCATCTCCACAATCGTGCTATCAACGACATTATCCTCCCGCTCCCCATAGGGCGAGGAGTAGCGTTCAAACATCGCCTCCTGCATCCGCTGCGCATCACCAACTGCCCGCGCAATGTTGACCCAGACATTGACCACCTGCAAAACTACTGTGAGTACTCCCCATACCACTAATCCAACCAGCAGCGTCACCAGCGCGCTGACAATAGCACTACCAATACCATAACTGATCCCATTGGTATATGCGACCAGCAACATCGCTATGATGATCAACAACCAGCAATAACGCACCACTATCATCAATAGCCAGCGCAGAAACCACCACACAGCCTTAACCGGATCTGAAGGCATCTCCCACGCAGGAAACCATTGCCTTTGTTTGGGTCGAATCTTGTTCACGTCAAGCCTTCGCTTTATTTCTGTAAGCTCCTACTCCGTTCGGCATCTCTATTGTAGCAGGGCCCGAACGCTTGCGCCAGTAGAGAACCAGGTCAGGCAATCGCTATCGAAACCGTTATTCTTCCATCTCCAGTCTGTAACATGGTTGCAGGCGACGTTTGATCCGTTCCCGTCTCGAATGGCATCGATAACATCTGCTCAACCAGCGGCGCTGTCTTAAAGAAAGAAGCCTGGATCTGGATCGCTGCGCTACCAATCGACGGGAAGGCCGCAAATAACTGATCACCAGCCTGTAAAGAAGTCGCTGTACAATACAGGGTACTGGCCTTGGTTGGACTATTGAGCGAATCGTTGTTGACGAAATTTCGTAACTTTGATGCGTAATCAAGGTTTTTGAATGCGTAGGTATAACTGGTCTGGAAACTGGCAGGCGCTGCACGCAATATATCCCAGCGCGTGACTACCAGCGCCGTTTTCCCACTCGTGAAAGGCACCGCACCACGCGATTGCAGGTCATGTTGGAACGTTGCCTGCCCATCTACACTCCCCTGCACCCGCGGTTGCACAATATAGAGACGAAACGGCCCCCCGCTGAGGCGCTCCAGCCGCTCTACGAGAGTTGCAGAGCCAAATTGCCTGGCCAGAGTATCAACCTGTGCACTGTAAGGACCAACAAGCAAGATGCCCGGCCCACTGCTCGGATTGGGCAGCACGAGGCAGCTATCGTCAAAGACCGTCGTCGGTGTATGTTGTTGCCCGGCCAGATATTGCAACGCTCTTTTCATCGAATTATCCGTTGAGACATAGATACGCGCGATATGCTTTTGCTGCGCCAGCACATCCGCTCGCTGTAATGCGGCTTGCAGCGAGTGCAGATCATTATAGTAGTTAAGGTTACTTGACCAATCTCTGGCATCGAATTGGCCCAGCGCGAAACCACGGAGGATAGCCGCGCTGCTGCCAAACTGGATGGTAATCAGTACCAGCGCCAGGGCATAGATCGCTCCCATGGCGATCTTTTTCCAGGGAAGTATAAACTGCATCCATTCAGCCAGCCCAGATAGAAATATCCCCAGCGCCATAAATGGCCCCGGCAAGAGGATGATCAGGTAGTGTTGATGCAGGCTAATACTATGATTGATCAGCAATAGCAACGGCCCTATCTGCCACACCACCAGCACGAGTAAACTGCTGCGTGCCGGGTCGGCACGCAGAGCCCTCCACCAGCGCACGAAACCATTGCTCCGTTTCTCCTGTTGAGCAGCCTCGACACGCGTAAACAGGCTGCTCAACAGGATCACGATGCCCCCCATGATCACCAGCACTACTGCGATAGTGCCGCACGTTATCAGCAAGTTGGAGAAAGATCGGTAAGGGGTATGTACCCTGGTAAATAGATCGTTATAGGGTACCAGAAATTGCTGGTAGAGCAGAAACGATAAATTGTCAACCACACCGCTCCGCTGGGAACTATCAAGCAGCACCTGAATATCACGAAACTGTGTGTAGCATTCCCACAGGAGATAAGGCAGGTAGATCAGGAGTAATCCAGCAGCTCCATAGACCAGGTCTCGCCAGCGCAGCGTTCCCGGCGAAAGTAGTAAGGCAACGATCAACGCCGTACCGAGCAGACTGCTGGAGCCGTGAAACTGGTAGAGTAGACCAAGCAGAGGCAGCGCGAAAGCAAGCCAGCCCTTTCTCCGCTCGAAGGTTCCCTGCAGAAGCACCAGAATGAAAAGTAACACAAATAAGAACAGGAAATTTTGATTCCACATAAAACGCGAGTAGAAAACAGCATAGCTCGCTGTGGCATAGAACAGCGCTGCCAGTGTGCCAGCAGGCCTGCCAAAATAACGTCGCGTCACTACATAGGTGAGCCACACCGATACCATTGCCAGCAGGCCGGTCATGACGGTCCCCCAGAGTGGGTTCGCGCTTATGGCTGCCGGAAGCATCAGAAAATAGATGGTTGCCGGCGGATTTAACAGGTGCAGCGATGCCCCATTGGCGGTCGCGACCAGCATACCCTGATGCACCGCGTCGTAAGCCATGTGGAAGATTTTTGCCTGGTCATCGTCAAACTGCGTGGTATCAAGCCGGTAGAAGCGTAATAGCGCGGCTATCAACACGATCACATACACTTCCCAGGCGCGCAGGCTGGCCAGCAGTTCAGCACGCCAGGATGGTAGCTGCGTGCCTGGCCATGGAAGAGGAATGAGTTTTCTCAGCCCGATCTGTTTCATCGTCCCCCCCTTGATACTCCTTAATGTTATGCTGCGCTGCTCCGGGTCGTATATGTCTGCATCTCTCTATGAAAGGATAGACTGATCACAACAATAAGCAGGGCCTGCAGATACAAGAAAATCTGCAAGCCCGCTGGTATAGCTCTCGCCTGTATGCACGTCCTATTGATATCGTTGAAGTTTGTGACAAGCAGGCGTTGCTTGCTATCTCCCTGACGCCGGGCTACTATGTGCAACGAGAGAGCAGAAGATGTCGTCACATACCTGTGCCTTTATTCTGACAACACTTGTCTGACGGCCTCAAATGTAGCTGGAACGGCCGGACTACCTATCTGTTGGGGGATACCCGTCTTGTTGTCCTTGAGCAAGTTGCCGGTCAAAATACCAACCACCTGCTCGTCATGCTTGATTACACCGCGCATCACCAGTTTGCGGATACCCGCCAGCGCTGCGGCTGAGGCCGGTTCACAACCAATTCCTGCCCGGTCAATGACTTGCTTGGCTGCCAGAATCTCCTGATCGCTGACCTCCTCTACCAGCCCATCACTCTCTTCGATCACCCGCTTCGCTCTGTTATAACTGACCGGATTGCCGATCTTGATGGCATTGGCCACTGTGCGAGCCTGTACTGCTTCGTACCGCTCGAAGCCCTGCATAAAGCTACGATAGAAAGGATTGGCTCCCGCTGCCTGTATCGAGGCGATACGCGGGATACGACTGATCAGCGAAAGTTCATATGCCTGGCGGAATGCCTTGCCAATGGCCGAGGTGTTGCCCAGGTTGCCCGCCGGTAGCACCAGCCAGTCTGGCGCCTGCCAGTCAAGCTGCTGCAGTATCTCAAAGCCAATAGCCTTCTGGCCTTCAACGCGGAAGGGGTTAAGCGAGTTCAACAGGTAGATACCCAGCTCATTGCAGACTCGCTCTACCAGGCGCATCGCGTCATCGAAATCTCCCTCGATACGCACCATTTGCGCGCCATAGGCCAGCGTCTGCGCCAGCTTGCCACCCGTTACATCGCTGGCCGGCAAGAAAACAATCCCGCGCATCCCCGCCTGAGCAGCGTAAGAGGCCAGCGATGCCGAAGTGTTACCCGTCGAGGCGCAGGCCACCGCCCTGGCTCCCAGCACATTTGCCATCGTCACGCCCGCCGTCATACCGCGATCTTTAAAGCTGCCGGTCGGGTTTTCACCTTCATGTTTTAAAAAGAGCCGCTCCAGCCCCGCGTAAACACCTATCTGGCGCTGCCCGGCCCGGCCCGCGCCGCAGTTTTCGACCCCCACCGGGTAGAGACCAGTGTTGCCCTCCGGCCTGCTGACCACGTACTGCTCAGGCACTGGCAGTATCATCTCACGATACCGCCATACACCACTGTAGTCCAGTTGATGGGTATCAGTGCTAATGGACCAGATAGGTGGGTTAGACGCTCGCTCATCAAAAATCTGACGCCACAATGCGCCAGCCGAAGGCACATTTTCTGCGTCCGGCGTAAAAAAAACTGCGTCAACATCCTGCTGCGATTTCAGACGTGGATGCTGAAATGTCGTTTCTACATCTAATACCCCTCCGCAATCACAGCGATAACGTGGCGTCTGTTCCGCCGCCGGGTAGAGCGCTGCACACTCTACACAACGTAGTGAGATCGCGGATAAAATTTCAGATCTGGCCTGACTATTTTCCTCGCCCGCTCCCTGGCCGAGCGGGAGACCAGCAGAATTCATCACCATAGCGTGCGCTGACTTCCTTTCGTATGCGGCTGCGCGCATTTGAGATCACTCGTGCTCCGTTTCGATCTGCTCGGAGTACCATACCCTTGCCCTGTACACCCGCGGCACGAGCGGTTTCCTGCATCGCCTGCAACACTTCATGAAAACGAGCACTGGCCAGAGCGATCAACGAAGATCCCCCACCGGAAAGGCAGGCCCCGTGCGCTCCCGCAGCAATCGCTGCATTGATGATATCAGGCATCGCCGGAAAAAGCGCCTGGCGATACGGTTGATGTAAACGATCTTGCATGGCCTCCCCAATTAGTTCGTAATGCCCCGTCTGAAGCGCCATCACAAGCAGAGCTACACGCCCCGTATTAAACGTTACATCAGCCTTGGGATAGCTGGCCGGTAACAACTTGCGTCCCGCCACCGTGTCCATCGGGAACGATGGCGTAAAAATGACAGCTTTTAACTCATCTGGAAAGGGAGTCTTAATGGCGCGGATCTTGTTGTCCACGTGGGTCGTCGCTACCAGCCCACCTAGCAGGGCCGGCGCAACATTGTCTGGATGTTTTCCCGCCTCCGCTTCTACTGCCAATCCCAACAACTCTTCCTTGGGTAGTGGTGTTGCCAGTCGCTGCGAGCGTATCCAGGCGTTCGCGGCAACCAATCCTCCAACTACCGCTGTTGCACTGCTCCCCAGACCACATCCTGGCGGAATGTTGGTCGTCATGCGAATGCGCACCGTGGGTAGTGGAGCA
>JAFMRP010000032.1 GCA_017354095.1 Ktedonobacteraceae bacterium | reverse complement strand
GATAGCCTGCGCGCCATCGCGTACAGCCTGCGCGTAAAAGCCGCGCGCCTTTAACTGCGCCAGCAAAAACGCGCGCATCTGGGCGTCATCCTCAACACAAAGAATACGAACTTTTTTGTCCGCGCTGGCCATTGCTTCAACCTCGTGCGTATTTCATGAGATACTATCCGCCGGTAGAAACGACATCACTATCGTCAAATACCGGCAAAGTGAAGGCGAAGGTGGTACCCTCCCCTGGCTGACTGGTAAAGAGCAACGTACTACCGTGCGCCTCGATAATACCCCGGCTGATATACAGTCCCAGACCGGTACCTGGGCTCCAGCGAGCAGTATTGTGCCGCTGATCTCCCAATGGCTGGCCCGGTCGATTCGCGGCGGGCCGATGGCTAGCCGCGAATGTGCTGAAGCGCGTGAAGAGTGCAGCCCCCTCCTCCAGGCTGATGCCCGGTCCATGATCAGTCACGCGAATCGTCACCCGCGTAGGGTGCTGGTGAGATTGCCCGTAGACCGCCTCGGCATCCAGGTAGACCTGGTCACCCTCCGGTGCATAGCGAAAGGCATTGCTCAACAGGTTGGTCAGCACGCTCATAATCAGCTCGTAGTCTCCCAGGACAGCTGGCAGATCGGCAGGCACGTTGACACAGAGCCGGCGCTGAGAGGCAGTGATGAGCGCTTCCAGACGATCCTGCAGATCCTCGACCAGTTCCGGCAGCAGCAGCGGCTCCAGTTGCAAGCGCAGCGCGCCTGCTTCAACACGCGAGGCATCCAGAAAAGAGTTGATCATGCCGACCAGCCGCTCGACCTGCTCGTCTGCTGTGTGCAAAAAATCCACCTGCTTCTCCGGCGACCAGCGCAGATCCTCGGCCAGCAGCGCGCTCAGATGGGCACGGATGTTGGCCAGGGGCGTCTTGAGCTCGTGTGCCATGGTCGTGAAAAAATCTTCACGCGCCCGCTCCAGCGCTTTGTAGGTCGTGGTCTCGTGCAGCACCAGAATCACGCTGCCGACACTGCCGTCCGCAAAGCGCAGCGGGGCCGCGTTGAAGAGAAAGTGCAAAATCTGCCCATCAGCGCCCTGCGTATGCAGTTCGGCCTCATTGGCCTCTCCGTTGGTCAGTGCCTGGTAAAATGGCTGCTCCTCGTAGGGTACCAGCTTGCCAGCAGTGTTGTAGAGCGGCAGCCGGCGAAAGAGCTCATCGCAGCGCAGGCCGATAGCGCGCCGGGCGGCCTCATCCTGATCGTTGAACGGCTCCAGCGGCAGACCAACGCTCTGCAAGAGCCGTACCGCGCGTTGATTGATCAGAGTGATCGCGGTATCGCTCGCATCGACCAGCATCACACCCGAGGGCAGGCGCGAAAGCAGTAGTTCCATACGCACATGGGCCAGTTCCTGAGCCTCTTTGGCCTGCTGCAGCGCCTGGTTGCGCTGCGCCAGCTCGGCCGTACGCGCGATAACCTCCGCCTCGATGCGCTCGCGGGCCGCTGCCTCTCTGGTCATATCATGATAGACGGCGATGAAAGCAAACAGATCCCCCAGGTCATCGCGTATGGGCGTGTAGGTGCAGCGCAGCGTGTAGGTCTGACCACCAGCGCTGACCATCTTAAATTGATCGTCCAGCCCGTTCAGTGCCCGTCGCTCCAGCTCGGCAATCGCCAGTTCGTCAGAACGCAGATAGTCAGGGCGCTGCCAATGGGCCGTGCTCCGCTCCATCGCTTCGGTAATCGACATCCCGATCACATCATCCGACCAGCCAAAAAGAGCGCGCGCAGCCTGATTGGTATCAGCGACACGCCAGCGCGGATCGTAGATCACAATGCCATCGGGAATGGCCTGCATGATATTCTCTTTCTGACGTGCGTTGCGCCTGGATGTGCGCGCCAGGTAGTCGATGCTGCGGAAGAGACGCGCGTTCTGCAGCGCCAGCGCGGCCTGCCCGGCAAAGCGTTCCAGCAGGCGCACCTCCTCACTAGGAAAGCCTCGCGCCCGCACATGATACACTTCGATGCTGCCAAGCACCGCTCCAGGATGCTCACGCCCATCGCGGGTGTACGGGTCAAAAATGGGCACACAGAGCACCGAACCAGGGCGTTCTGGCTGCCCCTGGTGATCCAGATAGGGCAGTTGCACATCGGGCATTGTGCTGGTATCGGTGATGATCAGGGTACTGCGCTCACGCGCGACACGACCGGCCAGGATGTGCTCGTCGACCTGGGGCCGCCAGTCCCAGGAGATCGGGTGCACATCTTTCTGCGCGGCGATCCAGGCTGCAGGCTGGTCATCCTGGCCGGTAGGCTGATCAATCAAAAAAACGGCGCAGCGGCGCGAACCAACCATGTCCTGCAGCGCCTGGAGGATGCGATCCAGCACACGTGGAACACCAGAGGCATCGGCAATGGTTGCTGAAATATGATGAATGGCATTGAGGTGCAGCCGGGCACGCGCAACCTCGGTCACGTCTTCAATGGTGATCAGGAGCCGCTCGCGAGAACCAGCTGGCATGCACGAGATAGTAATGCGCCAGTAGGTGCGGCCCCGCACCTCCAGGAAACCCTCAAACGGCACCTCTTCCAGGCGCACGGCTTCACCTGTGCTGCTCACCTGCTGGAGCAGCGGCACGGCTGCATGATAGATCTCCGCCGGCAGCACCTCCGCGA
This sequence comes from Ktedonobacteraceae bacterium, assembly GCA_017354095.1. GTDB lineage: Bacteria > Chloroflexota > Ktedonobacteria > Ktedonobacterales > Ktedonobacteraceae > Bu33. The sequence goes on along the minus strand of JAFMRP010000032.1, from coordinate 11,726 downwards.
TGGGCTGGCCCACCACGTCCCGGCCCTCTTCAAGATAGGCCTGGAGGTAGGGATTGATATAGAGAATGCGCAGGTTGGTGGAGTCGAGGACAGCGACACCAACCGGGACGGAGCCAAGGATATACGTTAGATGCTCTGCCAGTCCTGGTTCCATCGGCGTGCTTTTCTAGATACCGTTGCCGGTATGTAATGTTTCTCTGATCTTTTAATCATAGTATAACACTTCTCAGCACAGCTTGAAGATGGAAAAGAGATTGACATCCCAGCCAACCACTGGCATTCGACCACCAATTCTGTTATCATGGCTGCTACAATAAAGAGGAAATGGAATCAAGAGGAATCTACTCATGGAATTGCGAGGGAAACGAGTACTGGTCATGGGCCTGGGCCTGCAGGGCTCGGGCATGGCGGCCGCACGCTACGCGGCCCAGCAGGGCGCACAGGTGCGCGCCACGGATATGCGCTCACCGGAGGTGCTGGCGCCCAGCGTCAAGGCGCTTTCTGGACTGCCCATCGAGTTTGTGCTGGGCCAGCATCGCGAAGAGGACTTCCGCTGGGCCGAGATCGTCATCCGCAATCCAGGCGTTCCGCGCAATTCACCCTATCTACTGCTCGCCCAGGCCAACGGAGCACGCATCGAGATGGAGATCGCGCTCTTCTTCCTGGCTTGCCCGGGACGCATCATCGGCGTTACCGGCACACGCGGCAAAACGACGACCGCCAGCCTGCTATACGAGATCCTGCGCGCCAGCGGAGCCCCTACTATTCTCGGTGGCAATGTGGCCGGCGTCGAAACGCTCTCGCTGCTGCCCCAGATCCACAAGGAGACACAGGTGGTGCTGGAGCTATCCAGCTGGCAGCTTGAGGGGCTGGCACCACACTCCATCAGCCCGGCGGTGGCCGTCATGACCAATATCTATCCCGACCACCTCAATACCTACCGCGATATCGATGATTACGCCGAGGCCAAAGCAAACATCTTCCGCCACCAGACAGCCAGCGGCCTGAGCGTGTTTAACTATGATAACGACCACACACGCCGCTTTGGAGAGGAGGCGCCCGGCCACACCTGGTTTACCAGCCTGCGCCTTGGTGGCAGCTTCGAACGCGGCTCAAGCCAGGTCGAGCCGTTTGCCTTCAGTGAAACACCCCTGGCTGGTCGCCATAACCAGGAAAATATTCTGCTGGCAACGACGACTGCTCGCCTGCTGAACATATCCGACGATGTGATCGCCGCTACTGTACGCACCTTTCGCGGCGTGGCGCACCGCCTGGAAGAGGTACGCGTACACCAGGGCGTACGCTACATCAACGACAGCACCAGCACGACACCGGTCGCCGGACGCGCTGGCCTGGAAGCTTTCGATACACCGATAGTGCTGGTGACCGGCGGTACCACCAAGAATCTCCCCCTCGATACGTGGCCGGACGCGATTGTCCGGCGCTGCCGCGACGTTGTGCTACTGGCCGGCAGCGGCACGGACGAACTGCTGCCCGCGCTGCGCGCAGAAGTCAAACGACAGGGTGTCGATGATCCCGTGCGCGGCGTCTTCGATGACTTTGAGCAGGCCATGCGCTCAGCCGTTGCTCTGACCCGTCCCGGCGATACCCTGCTCTTCTCGCCTGGCTTCACCAGCTTCGGCATGTTCCTCAACGAGTTCGAGCGCGGCGACCGCTTCACTCAGTTTGTGCGTGCATTATAGCAACTTCACGGCCCTTTCCGGCTGTGGAACCAGGCCGGACAACCCAGACAGCTTTCCTTGCCCGGACAGCAAAAAAAATCACCGGCCGCTCGGAGGAGCAGACGTTGGCTGCGGGCGATGCGGATGAGCAAAGGGATTGACGGTTGGCGTGAACCGCACGATGTCATCGGGCGAGGTCTTGCTGGGAGTGGTGGCCGGCGGCTTGCTGACGCCACAGGCAGCCACCACGATGAGCGCGCACAGACAGAGCAACAACAACGACGTGTGATAACAACGTTTGAAAGAGTTCATGCCAATCCCCCTGGTAACATAACAAATAACGCAATCCCTACCCGCCTAGTGTACACCTTTTCACACGCAGATTCATCGCTCTTAGGAGCTTTTGGGGAATTACCACCCACCACACGCCCGCAACACCGCACTGGAACGCAGCTTCACACAACACGCCACGTGAGTCAGGCGAAATGCGCCAATATAGCAGCACATAGCAATCTATTACACAATACATAACACTTTTCTTACCAACCCATAACTAAATACTTCTGACATAGCGATTATTAGCTAAACCATACCAGAAAATTCCTCAATATATACCGGCACTTCATGACAATATAACTGTTTTACATCCATTTTCATTCTAAAAGAGCATAAATTTCGGCTTATATTGGGGCTTTTTCTGACTTGCGATTGGTTCAAAAGTCTGGTAGACTAACTAACGATTGTTCGGGAACTGGTGAGCTGCACGCACCATCGCTGTTGTTTGTAGTACAGTTCATAGTATGTTCTCTAAATAAGATGCTTTCAACAGTTAAGCAGATGTGTGCTCAAACGTATGCGAATGTGTGCGCTGTTCACACATCAGAGTCTAGCGAACTCTGGTTAGTCGGCTGAATCGGCAACCGTAATCCAACATAGCGGATCCGTAGAAGCTGCGTCAAGCGGCACCCGGAGTACTTATCTCTGGCTTATGGACTGGAAACGGAACCAACCGGTCCTTTGCCCGGCTAGGGCCATACGTGGAAGCAATCTTCCATGCGATGTGCTGCATGTGTGTGCAGTAACCGAGTATGTTTGAATACAAAAAGGAAGGCAGTTTAAATAAAAATATGACTATGATGATGAGCCGGAAGGCGCTGGAAGATTACGGATTGGTCAACCTGCGCAATATCCACTGGAATCTTCCCCCTGCTGTTCTGGTTGAGCACGCACTGGCGCGTGGTGAGAGCAAGCTTGCCGCAAATGGGGCACTGACGGCGACAACGGGAGCACATACAGGACGCTCTCCCAAAGATAAATTCATTGTCTCGAACGATGAGTCCAGCGCGAAGATCTGGTGGGGCGATGTCAATCATCCCATGTCACCAGAGACGTTTGAAGGCATTCGCCGCAGCCTGGCCGACTATTTACAGGGACGCGACGTCTACATCCTCGACGCGGCCGCCGGCGCTGACCCTCGTTATCGCATGCCCATTCAGGTCATCACCGAGTTGGCCTGGCATAACCTGTTCGCTCACCAGCTTTTCTTACGCGCCAATGAAAGCGACCAGACCAGCGACCGCCCGGGCTTTACGATCCTGTGCGTCCCCCATTTTCGCACCAATCCTCGCATCCATGGCACACGCTCAGATGCCGCTATTATTATTGACTTTGAAGAGAGACTTGTACTCATCGCTGGTACCGAATATGCTGGCGAAATGAAAAAATCCATTTTTACGGTTCTCAATTTCATTCTCCCACAAGAGGACGTGTTGCCCATGCATTGCTCGGCTAACGTAGGCCTGGCCGGCGATGTGGCGCTCTTCTTCGGCCTCTCCGGTACCGGCAAAACCAGCCTCTCCGCCGATCCCAGCCGTCGCCTGATCGGTGATGACGAGCACGGTTGGAGCGGCGACGGTGTGTTCAATTTCGAGGGCGGCTGCTATGCCAAGTGCATCAATCTGTCGCAGAAATATGAGCCGCAGATCTGGAACGCGATCCGCTTCGGGGCCGTCTACGAAAACGTCGTTCTCGATGAGAAGACACGCCAGCCCGACTACGCCGATGATTCGCTGACCGAGAACACACGCGCGGCCTACCCGATTGACTATATCGATAACGTGGTGATCGAAGGTACAGGCGGGCTGCCCCAGGCGGTGCTCTTTCTTTCCGCCGATTCGTTTGGCGTGCTGCCACCTATCTCAAAGCTCACAACCGAGCAGGCTATGTACTACTTCCTGTCGGGCTACACCAGCAAGCTGGCAGGTACTGAAGCGGGCGTGACGACTCCCCAGGCAACCTTCAGCGCGTGCTTTGGCGCTCCCTTCCTGCCGCTGCGCCCGGGCGAGTACGCCAACCTGCTGCGTGAACGCATCGAGAAGCACCAGGTCCGCTGCTACCTGATCAATACCGGCTGGACCGGAGGCCCCTATGGCGTGGGCTCGCGCATCAACATCAACTATACGCGTTCGATGGTGCGCGCAGCGATCAGTGGCGAGATCGATAAAGCCGAGTTTGTGGCCGATCCGATCTTCGGCCTGCGCACCCCCACCTTCTGCCCGGATGTACCCTCGAAGCTGCTCAATCCGCGCGATACGTGGGAGGATAAAGAGGCGTACGACCGCCAGGCATCCGACCTGGCCGCTCGCTTTAAACAGAACTTCGCTCAGTTCACGCTGGTCGGCGAAGACGTGCGCGGGGCAGGTCCACGCTAAACTGCTCTAGCCCGTCCCAACCCGCTCCTCTCTCTGGCTAAAGCCTGGCCAGATTAGAGGAGCTGAGAAGGCGATTGAGAAAACGACTGGTCACGCGCTTATCGACACGCTTGCCGATGCGCGCGACCAGCACATTAGCCGGCTCCATGCTCACATTCGGCTCGGTGGTGGGATATTCCTGAAAGCCCTGCGTCGCGAAGAGCTTGACAAGCAGTTCACGATAACGATAGATCGAGATGTGTGCGCCCTCGGGATCCCAATGCCAGGAGAGACCGATGGCGAAGAGGATCATATCTTCCAGCGCGTCCAGTTCCAGGGCGAAGGCCAACAGGTGACGCGCGATCCCCATCTGGCGCCAGTTCGCGCTCACCTCTACCGCCACTTCATAGAGGTTATCAACGCCTTCCCACCAGTCATCAGCCGGCGCGATGGTAACCTGGCCCACAATCTCCCCAGTTGGCGTATGCGCCAGCGCCAGCGCGCAATCTGATCCCCTGGCGATCTCCAGCAGCAGCTGGTGCTCGCGCTCCGGGATGCGCGCGAATGACCGCAAACCACTCTCTGCCCGCAGCCGCTCCACCAGCGAGGGCGGACAGAAATCACGCATGAGGATTGGCCCCCCACGCGTGCTCAGCGTTCGACTGCGCGAGGGAACCGACTCTTTGTTCAGGTGCAGCAGGTCAAACAGCCCCGCCAGCGGTGAACGAGGCCGCGTCCTGGCAAAGGCCTGGCGCACGGTGGGTGGCACAACCAGGTGCCTCACCAGGCCAACGGTCAGCCGATTCGTGTGACTGATCTCCGCACGCCTGAAAATGGCCGGGAAATCGCCCGCCTGGTCCAGAAAGGTGCTCGGAAACTGCCGCTCGGCTTCCGGCTTGCCCATGACATCCTGCGCCATCTCCGTACGCGCTCGATCCTTCTCCCATTCCACCCGCCAACGCTCCACCCAGTCCCACGGCAGTTGCTCCGGCACCTGCTGTTCGGACATCTCGGCCCACAGCAGCCCCCATGCACGAGGAACTACGCGATAAAGATCATAGCCTCCACCACCCAGAGCAACCCAACGCCCACCACAAAACGTATGCGCCAGCTGGTGCGCGCTCTTGATCTGCGCTACGATGCCACGTGTGGTCAAATAAAGATGCGTCAGTGGGTCCCAGGCGTGCGTATCACAGCCGTGCTGGGTGATCAAAACATCGGGAGCAAATCCAGTCACGAGGGGCATGAGCAGTTCATCCATCATCTCAATATAGGAATCGTCCTCGGTAAACGGCTCCAGCGGAATATTCACCGCGTAACCATGCCCGCTGCCAACCCCCATCTCCAGTACCTCACCACTACCAGGGAAGAGATAGCGCCCGGTCTCGTGAAATGAGACAGTCATCACCCGCGGATCATCATAGAAGGCACGCTGCACCCCATCACCATGATGGGCATCAAAGTCGATATAGAGGATTTTAGCCTCGCTGGCCCGCAATACATGCGCAATGGAGATCGCGGCATCGTTATAGACACAAAAGCCGGACGCGCGCTCTGCCCAGGCATGATGCAAACCGCCAGCAGGGTGAAATACGTGCAAAGGAGCCTCGTGTTCTGCGGCGAATGATCCCCCCTCAGGCAGCCCCATAACAGCGCTCAGGGCCACCAGCGTACCACCGGCAATGGTGGCGCACACACGATGCATGTCGGGCAGCGCCGGCGTATCACCATCACCAAACCCATAACGCATACTCAGTCGCATGTGCTCCTGCTGATCAATGGTGGCGTCAGAGAGGTGCCGCACCGCCGCGATATAGTCTGGCGTATGGATCAGGCCCAGTTCCGCGTCACTGGCCTGACGCGCCTCCAGACGCGTTCGCACGTCATTACGATTCCAGAGATTGGCGCGCTCAAGCAGATCGATCAGAGCCTGCACACGCGCCGGCTGCAGGGGATGCTCCAGGCCAAACTGGTATTGCAGTTCGATAGGATCAAAAACCAGGCGCGCGCGATGGACAGGAAATTGCTCAGCCATGTGGGGCGTCTCCTTCTACCAGCGGATCGCCAAAAGAATAACCAATACCCACTTCTCGCAGCCGGTGCAGCAGAGGAGCGGGATTGATGGTGCCCAGGCGCAGCGTCGCTACCAGGGGAACGCCGCTTTGCAATGGCGCGGCCATGATGCTGCGCACAGGCATACGTAGCTCGGCGGCGAAGAGCAGCGTTTTCGTCAGTGGCGTAATATCACCCATCGGCAGCGCGATATCCAGCTGCATACCAGGCTCGAAGGCCCCCATAGCCTGCGCGAGGGCCATCAGCAAGTCACTACGCGTCAGCAGACCCACCAGCACGGCTCGACGCTCCTCCTCTATTGGAAGGTACTCCACTACCGGCACATAATTCAGGCCGCGCTGCACCAGCATCTGCGCGACCGACGCGACGCTGGCAACCGGTGTGACACGAATGGCCGCCCGGTGCATGACTTCAATCACACGGCGCTCCTGCCAGGGAAGGGTCTGCGAGGGATTTTGCCGATCCAGCTCCGCTACCATATCAATGTCCTGCGCCGTCAGCAATCCCTCCAGCACAAGCACACGCTTCGCCTCTCCCTGCACGAGTGTCATTTTCCGTGCCACCGGCAAATGATGGAATTGATGCTGGCGAATCAGGTTCGCGGCGTGCGCCAGGGTATCGTCAGGCTCAACCGTCACTAATCTGGTCGTCATAATATTGCGTACTATCAATGCCACCACCTCTCCGCGAACGCTGAACAGGCCACGGCTACTGCTTCGTATCCTTACATAGACTCCCGCCGAACAACTCGCTATTATGATAGCACATCATTCATGATATCCGATCTAACGGCTGTGCTTATACGCACAATGCTCGTAGCAATGACAAACACCACTGATGCCAAGGGTACCATTGAATTGACTCACATAAATCAATGGTCTATAAAAGGAAATGATTGCAATCATGCCTATATTAAAGCTCTAGTTCTAGGGAACACGCTACTCGCCTCAAGCAAGGCCAGCGTATGAGAGACAACACAGAGGTTTCGTAGATGGATCAAGCATTTCATGAGTACCAAGAGGTCACACAGCTTGCCAAAGGCGCGGCAGGCAGCCGCTACCGGGCACGTGCATCGAACGACGATGTCATCATCCAGGTGTACGAGTTTGTTTATCTGTCGTCAACGCAAGAACAAGAACGCTTTCAGCAAGAATGTAAGCAGCTTCAGCAGTTGCGCCACCCCTTTATTTCCCAGCTTCAGGATGCCGGCACAGAACAGGATCATCCCTACCTGGTCAACAAAGCTATTTCCGACGACTCGTTGCGCAGCCGCCTTTCATCTGCTCGCATCCCTCTGGGCAAAGCGCTCTCAATCATCATTCGGACCGGCCAGGCTCTTTCCTACGCACACACCTGGAATATTTTACACACCAATATCAGACCAGAAAATATCCTCTTCAAAGCCCGAGACCAGGTGATCCTGGCCGATTTTCTGCCTCGCAGCATTACGGAAAGCTGGCTTGATCCACAAAATGCCTGCTATGTCGCTCCAGAGCAATTCAGCGGTCTCTATAGCACGTCCAGCGACCAGTATGCGCTTGGCTGCGTGGCCTATGAACTCTTTACCGGCCAGCCCCCATTTACTGCTATCGATCTTTCTATGAGCCAGGCTATGCACAGCAAAGAACGACCGGCGCCGCTCACCAGCCTGGTACCTGACCTGCCCAAACACATTAATGATGCAGTACTCAAAGCGCTGGCGAAAAAACCTGCCGAGCGCCACGCCAGCATCTCTGACTTCCTTGCTGCATTGACAGCCAGGTCAGCACCTGCAACGGTTGACCTCTCCAGCGCGGAAGTACCACAGGAGCCCTTCCCGGAAGAGACACCCGACGAGGAACCTACCGACCTCTTTCCTATCTTCCAGCAAGATCAAGTGGCAAAGAAAGAGACGGAATCGTTTTTCAATTTACCACTCAATGAGCCAGCAGTTGAGCATCACCCCCCGGAAGTATTGCCCAATGACGCTCCGGCATTCTCAGAGCCTCCAAACATACCATCGCCAGCCGCTGCCAACAGAGGACACGTGCCAGAGCCTACTCCCTCTGCCACAAGACGTTCTGCCACTTCAGGGCACAAAAAAACGTCGCGAAGCGTCTGGATAGCACTCTCCGTCGCCTGCCTTCTGATGCTAGGCCTGGGTCTGATCGTCTTCCCACTGCGGCCAGGCCAGGGAAACCCAACAACCAGTATCAGCACCCCCACAATTGTGGCTATCACGACCGCGACTGCTCGTGCGGAGGTGACCCCTACTATCGCCCCCACGACGATCCCACAACCTACTCCTACCCAACTACAACCTACTGCGACCACTCCACCTACTCCCAAACCCATACCAGCCCACACACCCACACCAACACCGAAGCCAGCACCCAAACCTACCCCCAAACCCACTCCATGCCAGTGCCTGTTCTGCCTCTGCTGACATCACCAGCAGAGGTATCCCCACGGCCTGACCCGCTACCCGTTGACAAGCTAATATGATTAGTTTACAATCTAATCATATTAGCAATAATACTATGTCAACAATACAGGAGAAAACAACATGAAAGTCACGGCCCTGAATGAGCACCTTTTTCAACTGACACGCCTCGGCTTCGTCAACTGCTACTTTGTACGCGAAGATGATGGCCTGACCCTGGTTGATACAGGGATGGCAGGCAGCGAGAAGCAGATCCTGGCAGCCGCTCAGCAGATTGGACTGCCAATCGTACGCATCGCACTCACCCACGCTCACGTCGACCATGTCGGCTCCCTCGATGCCTTGCATACAGCCCTGCCTGAGGCACAGGTGATCATCAGCGAACGAGATGCTCGCTTCTTACACGGCGATATGAGCCTGGACCCGGACGAGCCACAGGTTCCCCTGCGCGGTGGTTACCCTATCTGCCAGGCGAAGCCAGCGCTGCTGCTTCATGAGGGAGACCACGTCGGCTCGCTGGAAGTGATCGCAACACCCGGCCATACGCCCGGACACGTCGCATTTCTGGATAACAGGGATCGCGCGCTGATCGCCGGCGACGCCTTGCAGACGCTGGGCGGTGTGGCCGTCGCGGGCACGCTTAAGCCGTTCTTCCCGCTGCCTGCCCTGGCAACCTGGCACAAAGCCTCGGCACTGGAAAGCGCACGCAAACTACTGGAACGCCAGCCATCACTGTTGAGCGTTGGGCACGGCAGAGCACTCACCGAACCCCAGGCGGCCATGCAACGTGCCATTCACGAGATGGAACAGGCACTGAAAAAATAGGCAAGGAGATAGTAACTTACATGCCACATAGAGCTGGATTGGATCAGGCAACGGTCATCGAGGCCGCAGCCCGGCTGATTGATGAAGAGGGGATTGAACAGCTCTCGCTGGCACGCCTCGCTGAACGCTTAGGCGTGCGCACACCTTCCCTGTACAATCACGTTGCTGGCCTGGCCGGGCTCAAACAAGATCTCGCGGTTCATTGCTCGCGTGAGGTACTCGCCCGCCTCACACGAGCTGCCGTTGGGAAAGCAGGCACGGAGGCCATCTTCTCCATCGCCGATGCCTACCGCGACTACGCGCTGCATTCAGCTGGACGCTACGCCCTCACACTACAATCTCCACAACCCGATAACCAGGAGCTTCAGGACATAGCACGACAGATCATCGAGGTCGTGCAGGCGATACTGGCGCCTTATAAACTTAGCGAAGAACAATCTATCCATGCCATTCGCGGCCTGCGCAGCATCATCCAGGGCTTCGTCTCTCTGGAGGTTCGAGGCGGTTTCGGACTACCAACGGACCTGAACAGCAGCTTCCACTGGCTGATCGGCACGTTCATCGCCGGGCTTGAGCAACAGAACAGCACGACTTGAAACATAGCGGGCGTTCCACTCGTAGATAATAGGCAGCCAGTATCTATGAAAGGAGCCGGTGCTTCCACCTTGCGACAACAAGAAAAACCAGCAAGGCAGATGTACCCATGAGGATTGATGACAGAATCTGAAGATACTCCCACCGCTCAGCGACCCGTTACATCCCCGGCAGAGGAAAAGAATGATAGCGCACCGACCGGTGAAGCAACCAGCGCTCAGGAGGAGCTTCCCGCGCAGACGCCCGAATCCTCCACACCACAGGCAGTCCCCGCTGTCGTTGAGCAGGCCACAGTGACAGAAAACGCGACATCGGCTGAACAGAGCCAGCTCAAAGAAGCACAGGCGAAAGCCCCCGAGAATACACATACGGCTCAGGCTCCGGCCAGCCCTCCCTTTGTCGGCATCGAAGATCTGCTGGCACTGCGCATCGCTAGCGATCCCCAGATTTCACCAGACGGCACACAGATCGCCTTTACACTGACACACTGCAATGGCGCCAAAAATACGACTGGCAGCTCCATCTGGCTGACCAGCAGCCAGGGCGGCAAATCTGAGCCAGCACGCCAGCTTACAGGCGACGAGCATAACGATACCCAGCCACGCTGGTCGCCCGACGGTCAGACGCTCGCCTTCCTGAGCGATCGCTCCGGCAGCCCCCAGATCTACCTCCTCTCCTTGCACGGCGGGGAAGCACGCCAGCTGAGCGCCCTCCCCCAGGGCGTCAGCGAATATAGCTGGCGACCAGACGGCAGCGGACTGCTCGCCCACAGCTATTGGAAGCTAGAAGACGACCAGGGGAGCCCCACTCAGCAGGAGACGAGTGTCTACAAACGACTGGACGCTCACTGGGATGGCATGGGGCACAAACAGGACCGCTACCTGCAACTCTGGCTCATACCACTGCAAGGCCAGGCGCTGCGCCTTACCTCCGAGCCGGTCGATCTCGTACAATCATGCTGGTCCCCTGATGGAAATGAGGTCGTCTTCTGCGCCAATCGCCGCGCCGATCCCGACCTGAGCGTCAGCATGGCGCTCTGGGTGTTGACCATCACCACCGGGCAGATGCGCCGCCTGACAGCGGAAGATGGGCTGGCCCAGGTACCCTCCTGGTCGCCCGATGGCCGCTCTATCGCTTACCTCTATACCGCTGATCAGACCGAGGCCGGCAACTACTCCCCCTGGATTGTCGCGGCCGACGGCAGCAGCGCACCACAGGAGGCAATTCCCAATGCCAACCAGCTTAACTGCCAGTGCTGGATCATCGATGAACTGCGCAGCGAATGGCTGACCCGCCCACTCTGGACACCTGATAGCCAATCAATTCTGGTACCCGTGCAGGAACGGGGACAGGTACATCTCAGTCGTCTCAACCTGGCAACGAACCAGGCAGAGCTGCTGACACACGGCAATGGGCGCTATGTCAGCCCGGCCATCAGCG
>JAFMRP010001374.1 GCA_017354095.1 Ktedonobacteraceae bacterium | reverse complement strand
GCTTACGATCCAATGGCGCTTCACGAGGCTCAGCGAATCTTTTCGTCCGAGCGAAACCACCTCTATGAAAAAATTTCCTATCATGAATCGGTGAAAGAAGCCCTCCAGGATAGCGATATACTGGTAATCTCCACCGACTGGGAAGAATTTCGTGGGCTATCGCGGACCATCGAGCAAACCGTCTCTCCCCCCTACCTGATCATAGACGGCCGCCGCATGATCCCCGATTATCAGGCCCTGGTAGCCGCCGGTTATCGCTACCTGGCAGTCGGCTCTCCTTTCCAGGAAAACTCCTCCGCATCATCATCTGACTAGTGCAGAACCACGAGACCTATGAGGAAAAAACACGAGATAGCGACCGCGTATCTGTAGGGGCAAGGGGTGGGGTGGAGCGGTAGCACCGCTCCGACCACCTGACGAACGACGTTCGTCAGGTGGTCGGAATAAGGAGGGTTGGGGCCCTTGAGGTTGCCCGCGCGTGCCCTCTGCCTCCTTTCCCGAAGAGGTCTCGCGCGATCGCATTAGTGTCCATAGTAGTCCCGTTAAGCTACACTTGACGGACTACTATGGAATCCTGATATATTTCACCCTTATTTTAGTCCGTTGAGCGGTCCCATTGAATCTCGTCGAAGTTCGCGCCGGATTGCAGCATGAGGTCCATGACAATCAGCCAGGGGATGCCGCGCAGATCAGCTCCCTGGAAGTTCGCTCCCTTTCCCATGACCTGTTCCAGAATGGCTCGCTGCAAGACAGTTTTCGTGAGTTGCGCCCTGCTCAGGTTGGCCCGGTACAGATTGGCCTCGCTCAGGTTGGCTCCATCCAGAATGGCCCCACTCAGATCGGCCCGGCTTAGATTGGCTCCACTCAGGTTAGCCCCAATCAGAATGGCTCGGTACAGGTTGGTCCGGTCCAGATGGGCCTCGCGCAGGTCTGCACCACATAGACTGGCCCGGCCCAGACTGGCCTCGCGCAGGTCGGCTCCGCGCAGATCAGCCCCACGCAGGTCAGCTTCGTCCAGGTTAGCCTCGCGCAAATCGGCTCCGCGTAAGTCGGCCCTGCGCAGATCAGCCTCGTTCAGGTTGGCTTCGCCCAGGTCAGCACCACATAGATTGGCCTCGCGCAGATCAACCTCGCGCAGAACATACCACAGATCAGGGTGCTGTCGCCACTGGTTCCACGACATCGCTCCCTGGCTCTGTCGCCACTGGTTCCATGGCACCGATTCCTGGCTCTGTCTCCATCGGTGCCGCAACGCACTTTCCTGATTTAGTCGCTCAACGTGCTCCTGGTTTGCCATCACCTCTCCCTTTGCTGCCTTCTCTACCCAAAGTATAACGGCTCATTCGCCACACGGCAATCTGGCAGATTGAAACCCCCGTTATGATCTTTCACTATTTACAAGCGTCTACGGGCAACGCATGAAACCCCGTAGGCCAGCCCTCTTGCCCACTGCCTCACCAGACCCCTGTGCAGTGACCCTCCGCTTGAGCGAGAGCCCGTAGGCTGCTACCAGACCCTGCATACCTTCCTTTCCCCTCTCGTTATCCCCAAAATGTAGGGCCACCCCTTGCGGGTGGCCGGGGCGGCGGATGGCCGGCTCGTCACCTGCCCTTCCCATCTCCCTCATCTGCCTGACACCCACTACACGACCTATCATCGCTTAATCTGCATGCATCAATATAAATCCACATTGCTCAATTCGTATCCAGAATCATCAATGAACAATCCCACGCAGCCGCCTCAGAAGCGGCCGCGTCACATTTTATCAGTCTCAACCCGCCTCCAGAGCCACTGTGCCGGGTGTGCCGGGTGTGTGCCGGGTATGTGCCGGGTCTGCGGCGGCCTGGGAAGCCGCTGTGCCGGGTGTGCCGGGTTTTTACATCGATTCCCAAAAAAACAACCACCCGGCTCGCTTTTACGAACCCGGAATTTTATCAGCGGTCCCGGCACCAGAACAGGAGTTTGTTTTTCTTAGCACACGTGCTATACTCATCACGTCGCTAGCAAACGCCATTACGCACATATGTTGTTGACGGAAGCCC
>JAFMRP010001373.1 GCA_017354095.1 Ktedonobacteraceae bacterium | reverse complement strand
GAATAATCTGTCCGTCATTATTGGGGTTAATCCCCAGATCAGACCTTTGAATAGCTTTTTCGATATCAGTCAGCAGTTTGCGGTCCCAGGGCTGGATCGTCAGGAGGCGGGCCTCCGGGACGTTAATAGTTGCCAACTGATTGATGGGTGTTGGTGTACCATAGTAATCGACCTGAATGCGTTCGAGCAGAGAGGCGCTAGCGCGGCCAGCGCGAATAGAGCCAAGGTCCTGCTTCAGCGCATCGACTGCTTTTTTCATACGTCTTTCGGCATCATCAAATAGATCTGCTGTCATCACAACCTCCGTGTGGATATCTCCTGTTACGCGACGTATCCGAGCGAACAGAGAACGATCTGCATTAAGGGGCAGGCTCGTTCACGCCATCTGAGACGAGTGTACCACACTTTTCGCCACGAATGATCGCCTCCAGCACGCCCTGCTGGTGCAAATTGAAGACGATGATTGGCATATGATTATCCTTGCAGAGCGAGAGTGCGGTACTATCCATGACCTTCAGTCCCATATTTAGTGCCTGCATATAACTGAGGGTACTAAATTTGCGGGCGTAGGGATTATGCATGGGATCGTCGTCGTAGATGCCATCCACCTTGGTTGCTTTGAGCAGCACTTGCGCGTTGAGTTCGACCGCGCGTAGTGCTGCGGCGGTATCAGTGGTGAAGAAAGGATTGCCACTGCCAGCAGCCAGGATAACCACGCGGCCTTTTTCCAGGTGGCGCACCGCGCGGCGGCGGATAAACGGCTCAGCCACTGGCGGCATTTCTATGGCGGTCTGGACTCGTGTGACAATGCCTAATTTTTCCAGTGCATCCTGCATCACCAATGAGTTCATCACTGTCGCGAGCATGCCGACGTAGTCGGCGGTGCCGCGATCGATGCCAGTAGCGGCGGCGTCGGCTCCGCGCCAGAGGTTACCGCCGCCAATGACCACGGCGATTTCCACGCCCAGAGCCTGGACGCGTTGCACTTCGCTGGCGATGCGGCGTACAGTTTTGGCATCGATGCCAGTACTTTGAGAGCCAAGCGCCTCACCACTTAGTTTGAGCAGGATACGCTGATATTTTAGTCCTTCAGCCATTTGAAACCCCTTACCATGAAAATGCAGTCAGCCGAAATGGTGTGCCAACGGTTCCGGGGTTGGCGAACATTACGTTTATTTCTGACTACATGGTGTGAGCGAGCGATCCCAGGAGTGATCTCCGCCCGTCCTCAATTGCTTCTTCCGCGCGAGCTATCCGTTGCCAGCATGGCTGATAGCGAGGGAGCCCGCGAGGAAGCCGATCAAAGTGAGTCGGATATTACTCCTCACCCAGAGCAAAGCGGCTGAAGCGCCGCACTATGATATTTTCACCGGTTTCAGCGATTACTTTGCGAACCAGCTCGCCCACAGTGACCGAGTCATCCTTTACCCAGGGCTGCATCATCAGCACCTGCTCGCCGAACTGTTTTTTGAGTTTGCCGCTGACGACATCCTCGCGCCTGGCTTCGGGGACTCTGGCCATTGAGGGATCTTCCAGGACTGCTTTGCGCGCCTCTTCGATCACCTCAGCGGGGACATCCTCGTAGCTGATGTAGGTGGGAGGCAGGCCAACAATCTGCAGAGTCAATTCGTTGGCCAGCTGGCGGAAGCTGTCGCTGCGAGCCACGAAGTCTGTGCTACAATTCAATTCGAGCAAGACGCCGACACGATTGTTATGGTGCACATAGGAGAAGATGCCGCCCTCTTTTGTTTCGCGGCCAGTGCCAGAGACTTTTTCGGCCTTGCGGCTACTTTTTGCTTCGAGAATGTTGATGGCCTCGTCCCAGGTTTTGGCCTCGGTAAGGGCAGTTTTACAATCGACAAAAGTCGCGCCGGTCTCTTCGCGCAACTTTTTGACGTCCGCAGCAGTGTATTGCATGCTACAATCTCCTCAATGGTGTATGATACTTTGATGGCAGAGGCTACACAATGATCTCTGGCCATCTTTTTTGGTTTTGAGTGCTTGACAAATGTGTATAACTTGCTAGTAGCCCCGGCCCCCAC
>JAFMRP010000330.1 GCA_017354095.1 Ktedonobacteraceae bacterium | reverse complement strand
CGGCTCAGGGTATTGGGGGAAGCTATTGGACGACCTTCTTTCCCGCCGTTATCGTGATGAGCCTGGGCATGGCCGTTACCGTGGCTCCTTTAACGACGACCGTGATGAACGCTGTCGAGCGACATGCCTCGGGTACGGCTTCGGGCATCAATAACGCCGTTTCGCGTACCGCCGGGCTCCTCTCTATCGCGGTGATGGGCATCGTAATGGTGACGACCTTCAGTGTTAGCCTCGATCAACACCTGGCCCTTCTGCATCTGCCCGCTGGCATTCAGCAGGCAGTTCAGGCACAGACCAGCAGGCTGGCCGGCATAGAGATCCCTCCGGGCACGGGCGATCAGACGCGCAAACTGTTAGAGCAAGCCATCGACCAATCATTTCTCACGGGATTCCGCGTGGTGGTCCTCATCTGTGCCGGACTCGCTCTGGCCAGCGCGCTCGCCGCCGCGCTGCTGATCGAGGGGAAACGCGCTGATTCAGACTAAACCCGCCATCTGATCCTGCACATAAGCAAATTTCGCGCTATCATCGCGCTGCGAATAGAGATAGCGTGTCCAGGCTAGCTGCTCATGCCCGACGACACCGAGCACCCAGACACAAAAAGTCGGGGTGGTGTTGCTGCGTTCCAGCACGTGAAATGTGCCATCTCTGGTGAGGTCCTTCTGATAGATGGTCTCCCATAACTCGTTTTCGTTACGCCATGTGCAGACATACAAAATGTATATGTTGGTACACTGGTGGTGGACAACAAAACCGAGCTCGTTGTTCAGTGGCAGCTTCCCCGCTTCCAGTTCGGCAAGCAAAAACGAACGCGCATCCTGGGCAAGCTTATCTGCGATAGGCGTTTCCTCGCGATAGATGTTATACCACTTGAGATGGACACTGGACGTAATGAGTGCATCACCTGGTCTGGCCAGCTTTTGGCGATGCTGATATGCTGGCGCGACTTGCTCAAACTTGCTCAGATACGAGATATCCCGCGTTGCTTCTGACATGTAATGCCTCCACTTTTTTACAGAAGGTCTATCGATTCTCCCTCAGTATAGCCGCATATCAGGCTAAGATCGGTCCTTTTTCAACGGTTCTGAGCCTTGACAGGATCTCCTTGCCACCTGTATACTCGGCAAGGAAATACTCACCCATTATTTGGAGGCTTTGATACCATGCCAGTGTGCCGCTAACTCCATTCTGTTTCCCATTCAAACAGGCAGGGAAACAGGTATCACCATTCTTGCTCCCATAGCTCGCGTGCTTCTCATCAGGAGTGAGCGCTTAGCCGTTCTTCGCCTGAAATGTCGTGCGGCACAAAAATTGTGCGGCGATTCTTCTGGTGGTCTTGCCAGAGCACAGCGAGTGGGAAAGCGAGTAGCAAGATGGTGGGAAGCCGGTATGGAGAAGCGCACGACAAACAGGCGTCAGGCATGGATCAAGGAACCTGTGCATCACTGATGTTCCCCTATATAGACCGTACCCGGGTCGAGGTATGCCGTCTTTTGCCCTGTTGCGCACAGCAGTTTCGAACTGCTCTCTCCATACCTTCTGCCTCCCCCATCGTGCCTTTGAAGCTTATGAGAAGACAGAATAGCGAAGCGAAGGAGATCATAACAATGGCCACAGGACTTCCCGAATTTTATAAATATAACCTCTGGGCAAACCTGCGTTTGCTCGACGCGTGCGCCCAACTGTCCGACGCACAAATGGATGCCACCACGGAAGGCATATTCGGCAGTGTGCGCGAAACCCTCGTGCATATGCTCTCTTCCGAAGAAGGCTATGCGCGGTCGGTGACTGGAAACCTCCCTACCACTCCTCAACTCGGGGAACTCTCTACTTTTCCCGGATTCGACGAACTGCGACGGCGAGCAGAACGATCGGGAGAAGCGCTGATCAGATTTGCGGAACAGGCGGGGCAGGCGGATCTGAATAAGATCCTCCATCTCGACGGAGGGACCTATGATGCTTCAGTCACCATCGTGTTGATCCAGGCCCTCAACCACACCATCGACCATCGCTCGCAGATATCTACCCTGTTGAGCCAGCAGGGCATCGAGCCGCCCGACCTCGATAGCTGGTCGTATAACGACGCCATGCGCTAGCCCTTCGCCTCGACTCCGTAGCGACAAACTACTTCCGGTTTGTTGCTACGCTGTCGACCCGTTCGCACGAGATGGCTATCGCCCTGAGCAATGCTGAAACCCCGGTGAGGCGCTGAGCGTGTTTAATGCGCTGAATGATAGTTGGAAAAAAAGCAGAGACGGAGCAAGCCCTATGTATCTCGCGCAAAGCCCTCGCACAAAAGAGCGTGCTGAGACATGGCCCGTATTGTCCTACGAGGCATGGAAAGAGACCTGTGAGACGCTGCATATGTGGACGCAGATCGTCGGAAAGGTGCGGCTAGCATTAAGCCCTTACATCAACCACTGGTGGCAGGTCTCGCTCTATGTTACGGCGCGCGGCCTGACTACCTCTCCTATCCCCTACCAGTATGGAGTCTTTGAAATCTCTTTTGACTTCATTGATCACAACCTGTGCATCCAGACCAGCGAGGGAACGACGAAAACACTACCCCTGGTTTCGCGTTCAGTCGCGGCATTTTACCGGGAGATTATGGCATCTCTGCAAGCCCTGGATATCCAGGTTCAGATCAATACACGCCCTCAGGAAGTCAAAGATCCCACCCCCTTTGAAAAGGATGAGATTCATGCCTCCTATGATCCGATCTCTGCCCATCGCTTCTGGCGTATTCTGCTCCAGACCACCGCTGTGTTGAGACGCTATCGCTCTCAATTTCTTGGTAAAAGCAGCCCCATCCATTTTTTCTGGGGTAGTTTCGATCTAGCGCTAACCTTTTTCTCCGGTCGTGCTGCCCCACCACGGCAGGGCGCGGATTTTATCACGCGAGAGGCGTATTCACACGAAGTAATTAGCGGCGGCTTCTGGCCTGGCAATGCCGATTTTCCCCGGCCAGCCTTCTATTCGTACAGCGCTCCCGTGCCACCCGGCCTTGAGCAGGTATCACTTCGCTCACCTTCAGCGTTTTTCCACCCTGATATGAAGGAGTTCTTATTGCTCTATGATGACGTTCGTGCCAGCGCTACGCCGGAGCAACTGCTCCTGGACTTTTACCAGAGCGCCTACGAGGCCCAGGCCAATCGGGCCCACTGGGATCGTAAGGCGCTCGAAAAAAGCCCCGGTTAATTTATTAGTTTCGCCTGGCCTCGCGAATATGCTGGTTGCTGGTCATAAGCAACGTGAGCAGCAGCAGGCCGCCCCAGGCGATCAGCAACATCAAGACGGGGCCAAGCAGTTGCAACAACAGACCCATAACCAGCCGCCCAAATGGACGCACGAGACTGGGAAAGATCCGGCAGGCGCCGATGACACGCCCACGTAGCTCTTCAGGGATCAGCCAGAGGCGATAGCTGAAGTACGGTACATCTTCAATGGGATCAATAAAACCAAAACCAAACTCTGCGAGGCCCATCAGCAGCGGCACCGGGACCACTATATAGAGTGGTACGAGCAGGACAGATGACCAGCGACAAAGCAGAATCGCCTGCCCCACGCTCAAATGCTTCTCCCAGAAAGGACTTAACAGCGAGCCAACAATTGAGCCGATCCCACCAAGGGCAAAGATTATGCCAATGACTACAGGTGAAGCCCCGCGCTGCTGCGCCAGCACAATGACCGCCAGGCTGATTCCTCCAGCGAAAAATGTTGCCAGCGACATGAGCAGGGTCATAGAACGAATAAAGGGCTGTTTCCACATCCAGGCTACACCCTCGTGAATTTCCGCCATCAGGCGTGGTCGTGCGACTGCGCGCTCGCCCTGAAAAGGTGTGCGTATGAGCAGGAGCGTGACGATCGAGGCAGCGTATGAGATGGCATCGGCGAGAAAGGGCAGGAACTGACCCAGAGCAAAAAGCAGACCAGAGAGCGATGGCCCACACAGCGTCGTGGTCCCCTCCATGAACTCTTCGCTCGCGATGGCCGCAGGCAGCTGTTCACGTGGCACCACCTGGCCTAAACTGGATGTGTGCGCCAGGCCAAAGAGAACTGCCAGTGTCCCCTCCAGTAATGAGTTGAGATAAAGTTGATAGACGGTCAAATGGCCAAGAGCGAGGGCTATGGGGATGCTGGCAAGGCTCAGGAAGCGTCCTACCTCGCAGAACAGCATGACGCGTTTGCGATCCCAGCGATCGACCAGTACTCCGGCTGGCAGCGAGAAAAGACTGGCTGGCAGTGCGCCTAGAGCAGCAACAATCCCCGCCTGGGCCGGAGAACTCGTAATGGCCAGCACCAGCAAGGGAAAAGCCAGTTCAGAAACACTGCTGCCAATCGTTGAGATTGCCTGGCCACACCAGAGCAGCAAATAGTCACGATTGCGCCAGAGCGAGACGTTCTTGGGCCGCTCCAACTGCATGATATCATCGTGCATCTCTGACATCGATACATATCCTTTCGAAGGTCAAAAGGTGACGTAGAACAGGAAAACATACACGATCTCAACTGCAGTGTGAGCGTGAGAGGCCGCATATCGATAGATATGCGAGCAGTTAAAGTAAGCCGGACAAGCAAACAAGCAGTGAGAATGGCATGTTGCCCGGCTCTAAGAAGGGAGAAATGAGAGAGGGAGAAAGCGGTGTACGACAAACTATGCCCAGTTCAAAATAGCTGGGCCTCTTTAGCCGTGTGGCACCGTTTTCTGCCGCATAAGCCAGTATGTGCCGGGCTTATGCGGCGATTGTGCTTGTGGCGCGGTTGCGGTTACGATGGATCAACCATCCAGGGGGTTTCCGTTCCCCCATCGAGCATAGACGTATCATGGCAGCATGCTAGCACAATCATGGTAATCGTGTCAATCTTCCGATCAAAGACGGTGCTGAGGCCGTTTTGCCTCTCTCTAACAAAATAGTATGTCAGTCTGTATTTCATAGGCGTTTGGGCTAAGACCTGTGAGCAACGTCTATCTTCTCGCGAAGTAATTCCCACCAAACTAGTGGTCAGTCCAGATCGATCTTGACAGGGATGGGATACTAATGAGCAAATCCAATGAAAACCCAGATGGAGGAGTCATGACTGACACCAATATCACCCTTGCCATGATGACCGAGGGCTGGCAAACGTATCAAAAGGAATTGAGCAAAGCCCTGGCTCCGTTATCCACTGAGCAGCTTGCTCTGCGCGCTGCGCCCCACCTGCGTTCCATCGGGGAACTGGCGTGCCATATGATTGCGGCGCGCGCAGGCTGGTACCACGATGTTCTGCACGAGGGAGATGACGCCTTTAACGCGCTCTCCTATTGGAACTCACCTGGTTCTCCAACACGCTCCGCCAGTGAGATCGTCAATGGGTTGGCTCTCACCTGGCAAGTGATGCAGGAGGCGCTCGCGCGCTACACCCCCACCGATCTGCAGGTCGTCCTCGAGTATGAACTCAACGGCCAAACACACCTGTACACCCGTGGGTGGGTCATCTGGCATGTGATGGAACACGACTTGCATCATGGCGGAGAAATTGGCTACTCGCTGGGCATGCACGGCCTTCAGGCTCCAGATATCTAGCCTGTGGGCGTGCTATGTCCTCACCCATTGCTCGCGACCAGGGGACCGCTAACAGGCGGCACGTCAGGAATGTCAATCCAGCGTCGCTCCTCGGCCGATTGCGCCACCGCGTCAATCACCGCCTGTGTGCGCATACCATCATAGAATGTTGGGATATCTCCCTTCCCATTGATGATGGCCTGGACAAACGCGAAATCCTGGTCATAGCGGAAAGTCGTTGTCGGAACACCTTCGAAGGGATCGCGTGGCGAACCGGGATAGGTCAGGAACTCGCGCGGAACCTGTACCGTCTCCAATTTGCCGCCAGGACGACCGATCTCGATCTCATGTGGCCGGTGCAGGTGATAGATCAGCGTTCCCTCAGTCCCATAAACCTCTAGCTCGTCAAGTCCTTGCCCTCCTGCTCCACGCCCCTTCGCTACCTTGCACAGATCAAATGAAGCTACCGCTCCCTGCTCCACGCCCACGCCTTCAGCGAATTCGGCCAGAAAAACGGCGAAATCCTCC
>JAFMRP010001372.1 GCA_017354095.1 Ktedonobacteraceae bacterium | reverse complement strand
CCCCGGATAAATACTGGATAACCAAACCGTTCTTCCTCAACGTAAACGATAAGTACACTCAACAGAACATCAACAACATTATGCTGGGAATCAACAGCAAAGATTCCGCGCTGATACAGGACGTCACAGACTGGCGAAACAACCCATTCCAGCCTCATTACATTGCTCAATATCGAACGGTCGTCTATCAAAAGACCGTCGTAATGAAATATCTGGATCACCTGATTGCCTGGGCCGACAACCTGTTCCAGCAAGATACGATGGAAACCGTTATGGAAGCCGAGCAGCTTTATGTGCTCGCGAATCAGATCCTGGGGCCCAAGCCGCTGATCATACCTCCTGCGTTTGAAACGCCCGTGAACAATTTCGGCCAGTTGGAGCAGAAGCTCGATGCTTTCTCCAACGCTTTGGTGGACATCGAGAATCTGCTGCCTCTCCAGCAGATAACAGGCTTCGCCAATGGGCAGCAGAATCTACCGGCGTTGGAGACGCTCTATTTCTGCATTCCGCCCAATGACAAGCTGATGGGGTATTGGGACACTGTGGCAGGACGTCTTTACAACATCCGCCATTGCCTGAATCTTCAGGGACAGTTCGCTCCGCTAGCGCTGTTCGCCCCGCCTATCGATCCGGGTCTCCTGGTGCGGGCAGCCGCGGCCGGATTCGACATCGGAAGCATCTTGACCGACATGAACAGCCCGCTGCCGAATTACAGGTTCAGCGTGATGGTTCAGAAGACCCTCGAGCTGTGTAACGAAGTCAAGGCGTTAGGCTCGGCGCTGCTTCAGGCCATGGAGAAGAAGGATGCGGAAGACATGGCTCTCTTGCGCTCCAAGAACGGCATCGCTGTCTTAAAAGCTATGCTGCTTGTCAAGCAACAACAGGTCGAAGAAGCCACTCACAACCTCGAAGCGCTCCAGCAACAGCAAACCCTGGTTCAAACAAGGATCGACTATTATCAGGGCCTCATTACGGCCGGCTTGAATAATTGGGAGACCACCTCGCTCAATTTGACCCAAGCGGCGATCTTGGGAGAGATTGCAGCCGTGCCAATCGAATATCTAAGCAACGTGCTGGGATTGATTCCGGAATTCAACCTGGGAGGCGAGGGCTTTGGAGGGAGTCCAGCAGTCACGGTGAGTTTCGGAGGAAGCCAGGCCGGCGCCTCCACACGAGCTATAGCGGCGGCTATCCGGGGCGCGGCCGGAATCCTGCACTCGCAGGCAAATGTCGCTTCCACCCAGGCCACCTTCCAGCGCCGCTTGCAGGAGTGGCAATTCCAACTTAATGTCGCCAACGCCGAGTTGCAGCAGGTCTTGAAGCAAATCCTGGCAGCCACAGTCCGACAGGCGATCGCAACACAGGAAGTGGCAAATCAGCAACTCCAGATCGATAACGCGCAGGCGGAAGACGATTTCATGCATAGCAAGTTTACGAACGCGGACCTGTACGCGTATATGATCGGACAGCTATCAACAACGTACTCCCAGAGCTACCAGCTTGCCTATGCGATGGCCAAACAGACCGAGCAGACATTCCGATACGAGCTGGGACTCGCCGATTCGAGCTACATCAATTTCGGCTACTGGAACAGCCTCAAGAAAGGGTTGCTGGCCGGCGAGCAGCTCAGCTACGACGTCCGCAATATGGAAAAGGCTTACCACGACCAGAACGTGCGCGAGTATGAACTGACCAAGCACATCTGCCTGTCGCAGCTCGACGCCTCGGCTCTTCAGCAGCTCAAGACGAAGCGCGAGTGTTGGATCAACCTTCCGGAGGAACTCTTCGACATTGATTATCCTGGACACTACCTGCGCCGGGTCAAGACGGTCGGACTCACGATTCCCTGCGTAGCGGGGCCGTATACGGCCGTAAGCTGCACTCTCACCATGACCAGGAATTCCGTGCGAGTAAACAACGCCAGCGGCGATCAGTATCCGAGGAAGGTAGTAAACGGAATTCCGGCCGATGATCCTCGGTTCAGGGACGCCGTAGGCTCGATTCAATCAATTGCCACCAGCACGGCGCAGAACGACAACGGGC
>JAFMRP010001371.1 GCA_017354095.1 Ktedonobacteraceae bacterium | reverse complement strand
ATATTGGACGCATAATTTCCATCAAGCGTTTCAGGGCGTCACAAATCTGGGTCAACAAGGCGCCAATGATGCTCAGGAGGCCGCAGCCTGAGGAAAAATGCAGGGCCATCCCTTGCGGGTGGTCGGTAAATCAACGTAACAGATCAGAGAACGTATAAAATAGAGAGTGAATGATTTACGGTGTTCGGCGATCTATCGCCGTATATCACTATCGTAGCAAGCGCCCGTAACCCGCGCCTGAGGAGGTGTCAAGATGCCAAATATTGAGGGTCCTGGCGGCCATAGTTTTGAAGAGCCTGATCATAATAAATTTCGAGATAATAATGAAATATCCGGTTCTGGTGGTGGCCTGGAAGGTTTCGACCCGCGCCGCGATATGCCTTCTGATCAGGAGCCAAAAAATCAATCATCCAGCTCATCTGGTGACGCTGGCGACTCCACTGGTGGTAATCCTGTAGATAATCCAGATGCGTATCTGGCGCAGTTGCAGCAGGATCTATGGGGCGGCAAAGACGATAAGGCATTGGAGGCAGAAGCCAGGGCTGAGATGGCCGAGGATCTCGATGACCAGATCCGGGGAACTGATGGCTACTACCGGCGAGATCCAACATCCGACACCACCAGCGCCTCCGCTCAGGGAGATAGCCTGCCTGATCTTAAAGGCGAGCCCACTTCTAAAGAAGATTTCTGGTCGTTCATGGAAAAATCATACGACAATCCCACTGGTGTTGGACCACGGCCAGAAGATCTCTATAAAGGTACCATGTCGGGCGACGAGTATCGACGGCTGGAAGGGCTCGATAAGGAAGCAGCTTATACCCCACCAGAGTGGGAAATGGCCGCAAAAGATCCAGAGCTTTTCTATCAGAAAGCAACCTGGCATGAGCCCACAGCCAAAGAGCGCGAGCAGGGTGCGGAAGTTAGTCACGATCAAGCAGCTATACAGGCAATGGCGCATCAGTGGATGAAGGATTTCCAGAAACTTGGGGATAATACCTCGAAGCAACTGGAGGCCGCAAATCAAGAAAACGGTAATAACGCTCCAGTAGGTGATACTAACGCGCAGCTTAAACAGATAGAGGCACAGTTGGAAGCTACTGACCCCGTCCTCGCTGATCAGTTGAAGTTCTTCAACCTGGAGGGTGAGCCGGAACCACATGAGGGATCAGCTGAGGCACAAAAGACGCGGGTCGCTGTAGATCAGGCTGCGCAGGAGGCCGTTGATCAGGCTAACCAGACGACCGCTGACGCGATGAATAAAGTAGCGAATGGTGTAGGTCAACAAGTCGGCGAAGCTGCTGATGAATTAAGAAAGATGCGAGAAGAGGGAGCGAATGCGCAGCCAGCTGATCATGACGGATTTTGGGCATTCGCGCGACAGCAATTTAAATATGACCTATTCAACCGCGCTTTCGAAGCTCCTGGTCAATTGGTGGGGGTCATGCAGGGGGGCATTGAGGAGGCAATAAGAGCCACTAGCTAGCGAGATTCATTACGGTGTTCAGGGGGATGAAACGTAAAATTGATACCAGAAAAGGAGGTACCAGCTTATGCAGGGAGATACGCTCGCAAAAAACGAACATCTCCAGGGGACCTCCGATTCTGAATCTCCCAATCTCTCGCTGATCGCCCTTCTCGATCGGCGCGAGCAACTGTTTGCCGAGCGCGAGCGACATGGTGCCCGCATGGACGACTCGCCCCCGGAGCCTCCAGCCGAGAAACCAGAAGAGCACCAGGCAAGTTCTATGCCGCAGGATATCTTGCCAACCGATATTGCGTCTGGCGATGCCCCTGCTTTTGCCGTCAAAAACCGCAAAGCCCCCATCGAGGATTTTGTGAGCCAGCAGATGGCCACATTCGACACGGAATGGAAAGCCCTGGCCGAAGGCAAAGAAGCTGAACGCCTGAAGGATATGGAATGGCACCCAGACACATTGCCGCAGTCCGAAGGCCACGTGGAAGGAACAACAGCAACAGGCGAACCAACCACCTTAGAACCATCCAGAGACGAAGAAACGCTGTCCCCTACGCCGCACGCGGAAC
>JAFMRP010001370.1 GCA_017354095.1 Ktedonobacteraceae bacterium | reverse complement strand
ACCCGCAAAAAAACCTCTACCTGAAAGATCTTCTCCCCCGCCCCTTGCTCCTACAGATGCGGGGCGCACGTTCCTGGGCAAGTCTGGTGGTTCTGCGACAGGTCTTTCTCCTTTAATGGCCGTGACATTCGAAAAATCCCGATGTAGACGCGCGAAGAGTTGACAATTCACTCGTGCATACTGTATAGTTTTATTAGATAGTCGCCTATGTTGATCAACTAAGTCAACATCTAGCAGCGGCGCTACCGACTATCCCTCTTAGTGTGTTTTTGGCACCAGCCGCGAAACATCGCTGTTTCCAGTTATCGAAGTGACGAGAAAACGAGGCTGGTCTATGCGTATGTCTGGATGACAGCCGCTACGAACAAGAGGATAAGGCTATCCAGGAAGGGAAAAGAGTTACACCCATGCAGTTGCTGCTAAGTTGTATTTCAACCAGGCACTCTGTCCTGAAAAAACACTGGACACAAACAGGTTCCAACGACCCGGCACAGCAGGCCAGCGCCAGCGCAGCGAGCGACGCGCTATCCTGCCCGCTCACGGTGTTGGGAAGCAATAAAAAGCCCGACGAGGATCTGGGGGGACAGATCTGCATCATTGACGACCTTGGCTTCACCCAGAGGCCGATCGAGCTTTCGCTGGCTGCCGGCATGACGAGTTCGGAGAAGGGCGTGCTCGTCACGACGTTCAGCAGTATTCACGAACTGGACCCGCTCACCGGAACGCTGCGCCAGGATGTGGTCACGCTGCCAGTTTTCAACGCGCTGCACTCTGTTTCCCGCACGCGCAGCGGTTACGTGGTAGCGAGCACGGGGGTTGACCTGATCGTAGAGTTCAACTTGCAGGGGGAGATCCTGTGGGAATGGTGGGCCACTGATCATGGTTTCGCGCACACGCCGAAGGGTGAGCTACGCCAGCTGGATAAAGAGGCCGACCAGCGCGAGATCAAATATGGCACGCTGCAGCAGACCACACATGTCAATTCGGTCGCTGAGCTGCCCGATGGGCGCTTCCTGGCCACATTGTTTCACCAGGGCACGGTCGTAGCCATTGATCGCGAAACTGGTCGCTGGCAAACCGTGCTGGAAGGGCTGGACCATCCCCACTCAGTACGCATCCTGGACGGGCAGCGTTTCAGCGTGGCCGATACGGTACATGGCAAAGCGCTGCTGGCACGGCTCGACGGGCAGCGCGCACGTGTTGAGGAAGAAGTTGATGCCGGAACGAGCTGGCTGCAGGATTGCAGCTACCATCCCGAGCATGACGCCTGGGTACTCGTTGACGGAAAACAGTCACGCCTGATTTTGCGCCGTGGCAAGTCTGGCGACAGGGCCATTGGCCAGTACGAGTTCGATCCCGAATGGCGTCTTTACGAAGCCCACATCATCTAACATCATTCACGATCTTGAGGAGAAGCACTAGAATGGCGAACGTTGGTTTTACGATCTGGTTTACCGGCCTGTCGGGGGCAGGCAAAAGTACGCTGGCCGAGGCGATCGAGCAGCGTTTGAGGCAGCAGGGGCGCAATGTTGAGATACTGGATGGCGACGAGGTACGCACGCATCTGAGCAAGGGGCTGGGTTTCAGCCGCGAAGACCGCGACACCAATATCAAGCGCATTGCCTTCGTCTGCAAGCTGCTGACGCGTAACGGCGCCGCCTGCATCTCGGCGGCTATCGCGCCTTATCGCGAAGCACGCGAATGGGCGCGGCAGGAGATCGGCAATTTCCTTGAAGTCTATGTCAAGTGCCCGCTGGAAGTCTGTCGCCAGCGCGATGTGAAAGGGCTCTACAAGCTGGTGGATGAGGGGAAGATCAAGAATTTCACTGGGGTAGATGATCCTTATGAAGAGCCGGAGCATCCCGATGTGGTGGTAGAAACCGATCAAGAGACGCTGCAAGAGAGCGTCGCGAAGATCCTCAACGCGCTCGTCGAGCGGGGCTATCTGACGTCCGATGTGCTCGGCGAATATGAAAGCGCGCGGGTATAGCGGGAGAAGGAGAAAGGGCATCATGACACAGACATTAATCGCTCCCCACGGGGG
>JAFMRP010001369.1 GCA_017354095.1 Ktedonobacteraceae bacterium | reverse complement strand
GGAGAGGCGAAGTGTTGCGCTTGCGGTTCGATCCATGCTCATGACGAGGCTGTGCACCTTTTCTCCGACATCCCTCAGCAGATACACCAGCTCACACAGGAACTGGCAGACGAAAGGCGCTGGGAAGAGCACGCTCCTTTCCAACGTCTAGATGCGTTGGAGAGAGCGTTGACCTTCCTTCCTCTCATTGAAACCAATGCATCGCACAGGAAAACACCAAGCACATCTTCCGATTCGTGCGGTTACCGAGCCAGGAGCCGAGACAGCAGAGACAACTCATGCTGGATCGCTAGCAGAGGAACTGCCAGCCGTTCCAAATCCTCGGTGGCATCCACTACCGAAGAAGAAGGGTCGACAGGCAGCGCATCGGCTGGATCTGCAAGAGGATGGGGCTGTTCGGTCTGGTCATTGGTTACCAGGCACCAATTGTTTTGCACCGCGCGAGTGTGTTCTCACGAGATTCAGGCCGTCGTGAACAGTATAGCGAGTGAACATGGGTTGTCAATCGGGATCACCCATGCTCATCCTGTCTGAAGGGTGATCTTCACTCGCTTTCACCTCTGGATGCTGTCAAACCAGCTGTCTTCGCGTCCAGTCTGTCCTGCTCTCATCAGGTCTGGCGAACCTCTTCACTGAGCGTCGTCCGTCCAGTTACTGTTGAACCCCCTCCGCGTTTTCCCTTCTGCTGGACACACCTCCGTCGGAATTCCCGTGCCAGCATGCAACCGACCTCTGCTTGCCAATCACCCCCTCTTCTCTCCCCTTCCTCTCCTCCGGCTTGCTGTGCTGATGCGCTCTCGGTTCATTTTCCTCTTCTTCTCTGACGTGGAGCGCCATCTTGCTTCCTCCGAAAAGAGAGGCACTCATGTCAGACCACAAGCTTCTTCCGCAACGCGCAGGACCATGATTCCTTGCAAGTGGCCAGCTTCGCCCCGCTCGTGCGCCTTTCGTGCTTCTGCCAGAGGCACGACGGTATCGACAACGACACGCAATCGCCCAGCGTCGATTTGCTCGCTGAGTGCAGCGAGATGCGCCCCGTTGGAACGGACCTGGATCTTCTCAATGGCGATGCCAGCCTCGGTGTGTTCCGTTCCGATGATCCCGTTGTTCATCGAGCGTCGGCCAATCCACAGCAGCGTGCCGCCGCGCTTGAGCGTCATGAGCAGAGGATTTTCCCCCATCGTGCCGACCGTATCGATGACCAGATCGACGACGCGCCCCACGTGCTCTGGGGAAGTCGTCGTGTAGTCAATGCATGCATCAACGCCCATTTCGCGCAGAAACGCTTCATGCCGCCCGGATGCGACGCCAATGACGTGTGCTCCTCTTGCCTTCGCCAGTTGCACCGCGAAGTGGCCCGTTCCGCCAGCTGCTCCATTGACCAGCACGGTCTGCCCAGCCCTCAGCTTCGTATGCTCCACTATCCCTTGCCAGACGGTCAGCGCCGCCATGGGGACCGCTGCCGCCTGGAGATGATCGATGCTTGCCGGCTTGAGCGCTAGGTGTGCCGCTGGGGCCGTGACATATTCGGCATAGGTCCCTGCTGGAGCGCCTCCACTGGGAAAGCGAATGAGGCACTTGACTCCTGCGATTTACATCACGAGAGCAAAGGCATCTGTGCCGGGCCGCATCACTGTGCGTTGCGCATCATGGAGGAGACTCATACTCCATCAATGGGTTCCCTCTTCTCGTCCCTCACCAGTTCCAGCTGAAGCGGGTGAAGAGGAAGAGGGCTGGTATCGCGACGACGAGGGCAATGATGGAGCAAATGAGTCCGGCCAGTGCCTGACCTCGCCGCCGGGTGCGTCGTCCCAGCAGAGAGAAGATCCATCCACTGATGCTGTCAACCAGGGTAAGGGGCCACAAGAGGGGGAGCAGTATCAAACTAGCCAGGCCGACGAGGCCCAGGATCATCCCGACGGTGGCGAGAACATCGGGAAGAGGACGTATCTGGGCGAGTGGTTGCGCAGGAGAAGCAGGCTGCTGATTCATCGACAGATTTCCTTTCCGATCATGATGCGTGGCTAGACCCTGCCAAGACGGCA
>JAFMRP010001368.1 GCA_017354095.1 Ktedonobacteraceae bacterium | reverse complement strand
AAGGCGCATGAGTGGGTCTGGTTTTTCCTGACATTTTTCTTTGGTGCTATTGTTGTATTTGTCTATTTGTTTGCTGGTCCACAACCGCTCAAGGCAGGACAGGTACCACAGCAACAACTAGCTGGTTTACCACCAAATGTCCCACTTGCGAATCCTGCACAACCATCCGCTTTAGAAATGCTGCGACAACGGTATGTGAGAGGCGAGATCGATGAAGCCACCTTTGATCGGATGCGGACACGATTAGAAGGGTAAGTGGCACCTTCGTTCTTCTCTCCTTCTCACCCGCACCTCGTGCAGCATTATGCACCTTTTTATGGAAGGAGTTCAACCTGTTCGCAGTCAAAGTAGTCACAGACACGCTGTCTGAGTTCCTGAGCAGTCAAAAGGCGAGCAGGTTCGACAATTGCTCGCTTGCCATGGACCCATTTCGGTTCAATCCGATTGAGCCAGGGACTCTTGGTAGGGAGCCAGCATGGGATGATGCGCACTCCTTGTTTGCCAGTTTGTGCCTCTTGCAGGGCCGTTTGATTGTGTTGGCGCAACCAGGCTCTCACCTGCTTACTCACGTGCCAGGAGGCATTATCCCAAATCAGCACCAGCACCTGTTTGCCCTGTGCCTGGACCTGCTCACACAGCCACTCCAGAAAATCGGTGGTCATCTGGCTCACTGGGCGTCCTGAGACAAAGCGGAGGTGCATGCGACCCGTTTTCGCTGAGAGCATTCCGTAACAGGCCAGCGCTTTGGGATCAGGATCATTGTTGTTGACGTGATGAACAAAGCCATGCCGCCTCGCTGCTTGACGGCAGAGATCTGGCAACCATGGAATGAGCAAGATGAAGAAGATGAGCTCTCTGTCCTTTCCAATCCAGCCTGGCAGCCATAAGACAGCTCCAGGGGGCAGATCAGCGTGGTGATGAACGGGCAGGTGACGCTCCTGAAGATGTGGCGACGTTTCTTTCGTCGCCCTATTTCAGGATGCGCAGCATTCGTCGAAGGTGATGACCACCTTCGATACATGGATGTCGGCGCGTCGTCTGAGCGCGGATGTCTCCTGGTACGTGAAAGCAGGGAGGTACCAGCCCTGGCTGGAGCACCTTGTCAGGAGCTTTAAGCAGTTGGGGCGCGTCGTTTCCTGCCACAAGCAGCGAGCGCTGCATTTCCTCACGATCGTCACGCTTGCTGCCATCCTGCTCTGGATTTATGGTACAGATGAGCCCTGGTTCGAGATCGCCTCTCTACCATATTAAGAGCACGCACCTTTGCCTCGCTGTTCTTGGTCCTCTACGAGCTGATCATAGAGCGCATGCGTGGCCTTCGTTTTCGGATGGTCTTCTCCGAGAGACCCCGAGCAAATCTTCAAGGCCCTCTCTGCAAAGGAAAACGCCTCGCACCGTTTGCCCTGCTTCTGAAACAAGAGCGCCAGATCGTGCAGCGTTTGTGCCGTCTCAGGATGAGATG
Organism: Ktedonobacteraceae bacterium; assembly: GCA_017354095.1. Lineage (GTDB taxonomy): Bacteria > Chloroflexota > Ktedonobacteria > Ktedonobacterales > Ktedonobacteraceae > Bu33. The sequence goes on along the minus strand of JAFMRP010001368.1, from coordinate 584 downwards.
GACCAAGATGCTGTTCTCGGATGAGGAGCGCACGTTGATAGAGCGCTTCCGCCTCCACATCTTTCCCCTGATCGCGGAAGAGATTGGCCAGGCCATTGAGCGGTTCTGCGACGAGGTGATGAGAAGACCCCAGGGCATGCTCTCGGATGGAGCGCGCACGTTGATAGAGCGCTTCGGTTTCCGTGTGCTTGCCCTGCATGTGAGAGAGTGCTGCCAGATTGTTGAGGACGGTCGCCACTTCAGCATGCTTGGACCCCAGAAGCTGCTCCCGAATACGTAAGGTGCGCTGATAGAGCGGCAACGCCTCCCTGTACCGTTCCTGTGTGCGATAGAGTTCCGCCAGATTATTGAGGGGGTACGTGACAGAGAGGTGCTCTGATCCCATCGCCTGCTCCCAGATGTGCAAGGCGTGCTGATAGAGCGGCTCGGCCTCGGCATACTTCCCCAGGCTGCAATAGAGCAGCGCCAAATGATTGAGAAGATCACCCACATTGGGATGATCTGGCCCTAGCACCTGCTCCAAGATGTGCAAGGCGCGCTGCAGCAGTGGCTCCGCTTCTTTGTACCTGCCCTGCCTCCAGTAG